>CAZUOS010000008.1:0-10081 GCA_964621415.1 uncultured Azospirillum sp. | reverse complement strand
ACGGAGCATGCCATGAAGGGACTCGTTGTCGGCCTGGCGAACGATCAATCCATCGCCTGGGGCTGCGTGCAGGCCTTCCATGCGCTGGGGGCCGAGCAAGCCATCACCTACCTTAACGATAAAACC
This sequence comes from uncultured Azospirillum sp., assembly GCA_964621415.1. Taxonomy (GTDB): domain Bacteria; phylum Pseudomonadota; class Alphaproteobacteria; order Rickettsiales; family UBA3002; genus QFOX01. The sequence continues at coordinate 9,955 of CAZUOS010000008.1, read as the reverse complement.
CGTGGCTACATCGCGCCGCTGGTGGCTGCGGTGAATACACCGATTTTCCTGCCGCTTGATGTGACGCAGCCAGCGCAGATGGACACGCTCTTCGATGCCATTGCCGCCCGCTGGGGCAAGCTCGATTTTCTGCTCCACTCCATCGCCTTCGCGCCGAAGCAGGACTTGCAGGGCCGCCTGCTGGATAGCAGCGCCCGCGGCTTTGCCGAAGCCATGGATATTTCCTGCCACTCGCTGATTCGTTTGGCCCAACGCGCCGAACCGTTGATGCGCGAGGGCGGGTCAATCCTCACCATGAGCTATTACGGCGCCGAAAAAGTGGTCGACCATTATAACCTCATGGGGCCGGTGAAGGCCGCGCTGGAATGCGCGGTGCGCTATCTCGCCAAGGAGCTGGGGCCACAAGGCATTCGCGTTAATGCGCTATCGCCCGGGCCAGTGAAGACGCGCGCCGCCTCGGGCCTCAGCCATTTCGATGCGTTGATGGAAAAAGCCGCACAAACAGCCCCGCTGCATCAGCTGGTCAGCATCGAGCAGATCGGCAAAGCCGCGGCCTTCCTGGTCTCAAACGGTGCCAAGCACATCACCGGCCAAACGCTCTATATCGATAACGGCTACAACACGCTGGGATAAAGAACCTATTGTATTCCTAGCTTACGAAACGAAGCTCGGCTTCCAGAGCCGTCATCCTGCGGCTTGACCGCAGGATCTCGGGCAACAAACGCAGGCTCGCATTGTTGCCTGAGATCCTCGGGTTAGACCCGAGGATGACGGCTCTGGAATCATGCTTCTCTTCATAGGCAAAATTAAATAGAAAAGACCATACCATGAACACCCCTTGGACAGCGCATCTCATCACCCTGATGCCGGGCATGTATCCCGGCCCGCTGGCGCACTCGCTGGTGGGCGATGCCCTACAGGCCGATCTCTGGCGACTAAAGGTCACGGATCTGCGCCAATTCGGCATCGGCCCACACCAGAAGGTGGATGACAGCCCCGCCGGGGGCGGCGCCGGCATGGTGCTGAAGCCGGACGTGGTCGATGCCGCCATCCTCGCCGCCCGGGCACACACGCCAGAGGCACGGCTGGTGCAGCTTTCGCCACGCGGCCAACCGCTATGCCAGCCCCTGCTGCGCGAACTCTCGCAAACCTCCCTCATCCTGCTCTGTGGACGCTACGAAGCGGTGGATGAGCGCGTGCTCGAGAAGCATCAGCCGCTGGATGTGTCGCTCGGCGATTTTATACTGACCGGTGGCGACGTACCGGCCATGGCCCTCATCGAAGGCTGCGTGCGGCTGCTGCCCGGCGTGGTCGGCAAGGAAGCGAGCCTGGGGGAGGAGAGCTTCGGCGATGGGCCGTATGCCCAGTTGCTCGAATACCCGCATTACACCCGCCCCACTCAATGGGAAGGGCGCGAGATTCCGCCGGTGCTGCTTTCGGGTCACCATGCCAACATCGCGCAGTGGCGGCTGGAACAGGCCACGAAGCTCACCCGCCTACGCCGCCCCGATTTGCTGGCCGGAGAGAAGCGGTTGTAGATAGGGCGGTTTCTATTGAATGCTACCCATGAAGAGGGGAAAACGCACCCTGCGGCTTGACCGCTCTAGCTCAGCATGAACAAGCCGCGATGCTGCTCCAGCACCTTGAAGCGGGTAGTGAGGCCGTGGGTGGTTTCCGACCCGCCGAGGAACAAATATCCCGGAGGGTTCATCACCGCCGACATCCGATCCAGCACGTCGGACCTCGTTTTCTCATCGAAATAGATCAGTACGTTGCGGCAGAAAATCAGGTCGAACCGGCCAACGCTATTAAACGGCGTCAGCAAATTGCCCGGCGCGAACTTCACCATGGATTTGAGGGTGTCGTTAATTTCCCAGTTATTGTTCGGGCGCTGGGTGAAATATTTCATCAGCAGTGCGATGGGCAGGCCGCGCTGCACCTCGAACTGGCTATAGACCCCGGCGCGGGCGCGCTCGAGCACTTTTTCGGCGAGGTCCGTGCCATAGATTTCCCAGCTCATGCCCGGATATTTAGGCGATTCCTCTTTCAGCGTCATGGCCACGGAATAGGCTTCCTGCCCGGTGGAACACGCCGCCGACCAGATGCGCACATGGCTGCGGCCCTTGGCCTTCAAATCCGGCAGAATCACTTTGGTGAGATGCTCGAACGGTTTCGAGTCGCGGAAAAACATCGACTCGTTGGTGGTCATCGCCTCGATCACCTGATAGGCGACGGGCGCGTTGGGGTTGGCTTTCAGCTTGGTTACCAGCTCGCGCAGATCGGCCAGGCCGTTTTGCTTCGCGAGCGGCGTCAGGCGCGTATCGATCAGATAGCCCTTGTCCTTGGTCAATGCCAAGCCCGAGCGCTGCTTCAGGAAGCCCGCCAGGAAATCGAAATCATCATCAGAGATTGCCTGTTGCATTAACATACCGCCTTTATCAGAAATGGCGCTACTTGCGTAATCGGTAGCACCGCACTCGTCAATTTTGCATCCGCCACGGCCTTGGGCATGCCATAGACCACGCTGGTGGCTTCGTCCTGCGAAACGACCACGCCGCCTGCGGAAACCAGCTCATACGCGCCGCGTGCGCCATCGGCGCCCAGCCCCGTCAGCACCGCGCCCAGCACCTTGTCGCCATACACTTTCGCAATGCTGCGGAACATGGGGTCGGCCGAGGGGCGGCAGAAGTTTTCCGCCGGTTCCTGATTCAGCCGGATGCGCAACTGCCCACCATCCTTCACCACCAGCATGTGATAATCACCGGGTGCGAGGTAGATCTTGCCCGCCTGCACCAGCTCGCCGTCCTTCCCCTCGTGGCAATCCTGCCCCGAGGCTTTGGCGATATGATCGGCAAGAATGGCCGTAAAATTGGGTGGCATGTGCTGCGTAATAAAAATCGGTACGCGCAAGGTGCGACCGCTGAACTCGCGGAATACTTGCAGCAAGGCCTGCGGCCCACCGGTGGAGGACGCAATGGCCAATGCCTGCACCCCAAGTGGCGGCTGGCTGAGCATACGCACCGGTGTTTTGAGCGTCGGCAAGGGTTCATAGAGGCGGCTCGGGGCAACGCTCGCTTCGCTTGGCGCGCTGGCGTGGGCATGGCTGGGGCTTGCGGTTGAAACACCGGCGGCATTGGTGGCGCTTTCATAGCGCACATGCGGCGCTAGCGCCTTCACCTTCGCGATCAGGCTGCGGTAGAACTCCGCCACTTCGGTGGGTTCCTTGCTCGAAGGCTTGGGGATATAGTCCGACGCGCCGAGCTGCATGGCGCGCACGCTGATTTCGGCATTCCGCTGTGTCAGGGTCGAGGCCATGATGACCCGCGTTTTGGGAGCCAGTTTGAGCAGTTCCGGCAGCGCGGTAATACCATCCATCACCGGCATTTCGACATCGAGCACAATGACATCCACCGGCGTTTTGGCGAGGATATTGATGGCGATCTGGCCGTTGGCGGCAGTTGCCACCACCTCGAACGCGCCATCCGCGCTCAGGGTGCGATCATACATTCCGCGAATTACCGCGGAGTCATCCACCAGCATCACTCGAATTTTCTGAGGCATCGCCTACATCGCCCCGTCTTCGATAATACCCAATTGTTGAAGCTTACCGGCGATGATGGTCTCATCGAAGGGCTTCATCACGTATTCATCCGCGCCATTCATCATGGCTTGCTGGATTTTGGTGAACTCATTCTCCGTGGTGCAGAAAATGATTTTCGGCTGGTGCAAGCTCGCATCCGCACGGATGGCTTTCATGCATTCCATGCCATCCATCACCGGCATGTTCCAGTCGAGGATGATGACATCCACCTGGTTCGCCCGCGCGTGATCCACCGCTTCCTTACCGTTTTCGGCCTCAAGAATCGTGAAGTTAAACGCCTCGACAATCCGTCGCACCACTTTGCGCACGATCTTCGAGTCATCCACAATTAGACAGGTTGTCATGCTGCTTCCTTACCACTGAGGTTAATCACATTGGCAACATCCAGAATCACCAGAAGCTCTTTCTCGAGCTTGAAGACGCCCGCCGCGAGCGACCGCCAGCTGGCGTCCATATTCGCAGGCACCTTCTCGAAACGGTTCATCGGCATCGAGAGCACATCGCCCACGGCGTCCACCATCAAGGCGAACAGCTCGTGCTGATATTCGACCACCACCATCATGATTTTTTCGATGTTTTCATACGGCGGCAGGCCCAGCTTGCGGCGCATGTCGAACGCGGTGACAATGCGGCCACGCACGTTCAGAAGACCGGCAAACACGGTGGGCGCGAGCGGCACGGGCGCAATATGCTGATAGCGCATGACGTCCTGCACCGCGAGTACGGAAATGCCGAAGAGCTGCTGCCCCAGGCGCACGGTGACAAACTCCTGCTGCACGGTGCTGCTGGTGCCCGCGGGCAACGCCGTGGTTAACGTAGTCAATGCTCCAGACATTAGGCAGCCTCCCTTTGACCGTTCAGTTGACGGGTGATTTCCGTAAGCAGCGACTCGCGGTCGGTCTTCAGGATGATGGCACTCATCCCCACCTTCTCGGCGCGCTGTTTGAAGATTTCATTCACCGTCGAGGTATAGGCGAGAATCGGCACCCGTGCCATGCGCGGATCGGCCCGCTGTTGCGCCGTAAGCTCGAAGCCGTCCATCTCCGGCATCTCGATGTCGGTAACGATAATATCGAAGATCGGCCCGCGCTTCTCGACCATGGTCAAGGCTTCCTGCGGGGTTGCTGCTTCCGACACTTCGTAGCCGACATTGGCCAGGAACGGCACAATCAGCTTCCTAAAGAAGACGCTATCCTCGACCACCAGCACCTTCACGCCCGATACGCGTGCGGCGCTGTTGCCCAGGTGCGTGAGGTCGTTCGCGAGGTCCTTCAGGAGATAGCCGACATCCACCACGTCGGTTGTTTTGCCGGAAACCACCAGGCTGCCGAGGTAATATTCCTCAGCCGTGGTCAACTTCATGGCAAGCGGCGCCTCGACAATATCGCTGATGGAATCGACCACCAGCCCAACCGTGCGATTATCGTAGGTGAAGACCACCACATCGAACGCGCCGCTGCTGGGAATGCTCATCTCCGGCAGCGTTTTGAGGCGCATCAGATCGCCGCGATACTGCACCACATATTCGTGGCCAGAAAGCTCGACCGCGTTTGCCTCGATCACCTCCAGGCGCGAGACCAGCTCGAGCGGCACGGCCTTCGGTGCTCCAGAACCGGCGCGGAACACCAGGAAGCTGGCCATTTTCTCTTTGTTGCCATCCACCGCGTCTTTCGAGGCTTCTTCTTTACCCCCAGCCTCGCGGTCGCCGAACGACTTCGCAAGCCCGTTAGGATCGAGAATCATGATGACGCTGCCATCGCCCAGAATGGTGTTGCCGGAATAAACATCCACCGCGCCCAGCAGCGGGCTGACTGGCTTCACCACGATTTCCTCGGTGTCGTAGATTTTATCGAGCACCAGCCCGAAATCCGTCGCCCCGATACGCAGCACCGCCACATAGCCATCGATCTCCACCGCCTCGGCCCCTTCTGCCGCCACCGGCGCAGGCAAGCCCAGAATATCGCGCAGTTTCATCAACGGCAGCAGACGATCGCGCAGGCGGAGCACCGCCGAGTGGTTGATAGTCTCAACCTTGTATTCGGACTCCTCACCCACACGCACCAGCTCGACCACGTTGATCTGCGGCACGGCGAATTTCAGGCCCGAAGCCTCCACCAGCAGCACCGACACAATCGCCAGCGTCAGGGGGATTTTAATGTGGAAGGTGGAGCCTTTGCCCATGGTGGAGGAGAGCGAAACCGTGCCACCGATTTTCTCGATGTTGGTGCGCACCACGTCCATTCCCACGCCACGACCCGAAACGCTCGTCACCTTATCGGCGGTAGAGAAGCCCGCCTTGAAGATGAACTGCATGATCGCTTCGTCGGACATTTGCTCCAGCTCGGCGTCTGTGGCCAGGTCTTTCTCGACGATTTTTTGCTTGATTTTGTCGACATTCAGCCCGCGCCCATCATCCTTGATCTCGATGATGATGTGTCCACCTTCATGGAAGGCGTGGAGCGTCACGGTTCCCGTTTCGCCCTTGCCTGCCGCGAGGCGATCCTCCGGCCGCTCGAGCCCATGATCGCAGGAGTTGCGCACCATGTGGGTGAGCGGGTCTTTAATCATCTCGAGCAGCTGACGATCCAACTCGGTTGATTCCCCGATCATCTTCAGTTCGATTTTCTTTCCCAGTTCGTGGCTGAGGTCGCGGATCAACCGTGGGAACTTCGACCATGCGTTGCCGATAGGCTGCATGCGCGTTTTCATCACGCTTTCTTGCAGCTCCGACGTGATTTGCGAGAGTTGTTGCAGCGGCGCTTTCAGCTCGCGGTCGTCGCGGTGGCGCACCACTTGCAGCAATTGGTTCCGCGTCAGCACCAGCTCGCCCACCATCTGCATCAAGCTCTCAAGCACATCGAGATTCACCCGAATGCTTTGGTTGGCCACGTTGCCGCCGCCTTCCTTGGCATCCGTATCCAGCCCTTGTTTGATGGCTTTTTCCTTCGCCTGTTCGGAGATGGCGGGCTTGTTCGCCGCCGCCACCGGAGCGGCACTGGCGGGGGGCGCTGACGCCGCAGTATCCGTCACCAGATAGGTTTCCGGCGCTTTGGTATAATCGAGGCCACCATCCAGCGTCGAGCTGGCGTTGGCGAAGGCGCGCTCCAGCTCCTCGAGCGTTGCGGCCGAGGTGGATGAAACCGTCTTCAGCTCGTCTGGCGAGAACATGCCATCGAGGCGCGGTTCCGGCGCTTTTTCCGGCGCAGGCGCGGGCTTAGGAGCCGAAGCTGCGGCCACCGCGTCCGACGCGCCATTGCTTTCGGCAAACTTATTGAGGCGCGCGATGAGCTCTTTATCCTCGCCCTCCGGCTCGGAGCCTTGCTCCGACAGATATTCGATGAGGCCTTTGATGCGATCGATCGCCTCGAGCACCAGCGAGATGGCGCCGGGGGTTACGGTAATAGCACCGTCGCGGATTTTGCCGAGCACGTTCTCGCCCGCATGCGCCACCGATTCCAGCCGCGGCAGGCCGAGGAACCCGCACGTGCCTTTGATGGTGTGAACGAGGCGGAAAATATTCCCCAGAATCCCCTGGTCGTTGGGGTTCTGCTCGAGCTTCACCAGCTCGAGATCGAGCACGGCAAGCGATTCCGAAGTTTCTGTAATAAACTCACCAATCAGATCATCCATGGCGTCATCCCTGTGCGAAGTGAACCGTTGTTTGGCTCTGTTCTTTTTTGCCATCACTATGACATGCACACTCCCAAAACAAAAGCACGAAGATGCAACCGCGCGTTAGGGATAATTTGATTCAACAACTGCGAATTGTGTGCCGAATGCAACACTTTCGTCGGCGCACGCGGTGTGAGCGAAGTGGGCGGGTTGGATTTAGATAGTGTCGTCATGAGATGAGCGCCTTTCTGCGGCAGACGAAACGGGAGCGGGCTAGGCGTGGGCCGCGGAGCGTGGCCATAGCCACGGTCAAGGGCCACAACGACGCCAGCGCCCGTTTCGACGCCGCCCGAAGGGTTCGGCGTATTTTGACGCTCCGCTTCAGGAAGGGCTTGACCGTAGCCCCGCTACGCTCCGCGCCCTTCCTGAAGCGGAGCGTCAAAATACGCGCGAACAGAAAGGCGCTCATCTCATGACGACACTATCTAGGACGCGTTCGCGAGCACGGCGTGCGCCTGCTTCACGGTGAACGCCAGCGAGCATTCGCTATGCTCGATGCGAATGCTCGCCTCGAGTTCCTGCGAGAGCAGGCGCGTTAAGTAAAGCTGGGAGCTTTTAGGTGTCAGCGCCACGGTGGGATTGGCGGCAGTGAGGATCGCGACCATATCCGCATCCACCTTCATGCTGTTGCCAGTGATGGCGATTTCGATGTGTTTTTCATCGTTCGCCGTTTTGTGTAACCGCACGGTGAGCACGCCGCCGCGAATGGTGCACGTGCTGGCGATGATGATGAGGTTCAGCATCAACCGCGAGAGTTTCTGGCTCACCGGCACCCCGGCAGAATCCGTATGCGCATCCGGCCAATCGACCACAATTTTACTGGCCGAGAAAAAATCACTGACGAGTTTTTTCTTCTCGCTGAGCGAGGCTTCACCCACATCGCCCACGCGGCCATAGGCCTGACGATAAAACTGCAGGCGGTTCACCGCCTCATGCGCGCTCGAGACAATCAGGGCCACGGCCTGATTTTGCATATCGAAGCCTTCTTCGGCCAAAAACTCGGCCCCGTTATTCACCGCCCCGATCGGCCCGGTCAGGTCGTGACACAGGCGGGTGGTCAGCATTTCCGCCAGTTTTGTCTCATGGATCATAGCCATTCCCGTTTTTACACCCAAGTTCCATTACACGTGCTGATTGTACCAGCTCTCTATCTCCAAGACTACAAAAGAAGTCTAAAGAAAGCGTTAAATTTTAGATAAAGATTGGCGAATCGCCCAACGCCTCGGCTTATGCACAGGCCGCGCGGAGCGATTTCCTCGCACTTGGGCGCGGAGTTTGCTACACTCGCATGCATGAGCGACACGGTTCTCACCTATCTCGACACGTATTGCGAGCGCGCGAGCGCAGCGGGCGTGCTGGCTGAGCCGCTGAATGCCATCACCAATCTCTGCTTTATTGCCGTGGCGCTGTGGGTGGCCCTGCGCCTGCGCCGCAGCGCGAGCGCCCACATATTTCGTCCCGATCTTTGGCTGCTGGCCCTCTTCCTCTGCTCTATCGGCATCGGCAGTGGCCTGTGGCATACGCTGCCCACGCACACCACCATGCTGCTCGATGTGATTCCCATCGGCCTGTTTGTGCAACTCTATCTGGTGTCGGCCTATCGTCGGCTGATCGGCTATCCGTGGCTGGGCGCGCTGGTTGTGTGGAGCCTGTTTGTGGCCGTGACCCTCGTGGCGCAAAAAACGCTTCCCCCTACGCTGCTGAATGGCACGGTGATGTATTTGCCTCCCTATAGCTTTCTCGTGCTCTTGACGCTACAGCTCGCCCGCCGAGGACACGCGGCGACCCGCACACTCGCCGGTGCATTGGCAATCTGGACGGTTTCGCTCGTCTGTCGCACTTTCGATCAAGCCATCTGCCCGAGCTTCCCTCTCGGCACGCATTTCCTCTGGCATACGTTGAATGCGTTAACGCTGTGGCGGCTGATGCTGCCGCTGGTTCCCGTGCGCTCAGCGCCACAGCCAGCGTAGCGGCGCGAAGAGGCGCGCATCATCCAGCTTCGCGATCAGCGCTTCGTGGTCGTTCACCAGCGTCGCACCAAACGCAGCCGAAATCGCCAGCACCATGCCAAGCGATACCAACGCCCCGAACAGGTAATACATGGGCGACGCAATGCTCGGCACTTGCTGCATAAAATATCCGCCGAGATGAAAGCCAAGCGAGGCCAGCACCAGCATCGCCAGCACCGTTAGTCGCCCTCGTGCGATGGCGACCAGCAAACCAAGCCCGAGCACCGCCCCCAGCGCAAAATAGCGCAGCGGCAGCGTATGCGCGACATCCAGCAGCAGTACGCCGCCCAGCATCATCATCAGGGTAAAGGAAAGCGGCAACAGCACCAGCGCATCGCGCGGCAGCAACGCCGCCGAAACCCCAAGCCCAATCACCAGTGCCAGCATGCCGGGATGCGCGAGCGGCGCGCTGAAGCCAAGGCTTAACCCCGCGCTCGCCACGGCCGAGGGCTGCGCCAGCAGAAAGGGCAGCGCCCCAAGCAACAGCAGCACCAGCGTCATCACCATCAGGCGGCGGCTCGACATGGGGTTCCTCACTTCACGAGACTTCTGCATAAGTTCATTTGGCATCGTTATGCAAAGGTCTCTTCACCGTCATCGTTATTTTAAGGGCGCCTCTATTAACCAGATTTTTTGGAGCAGATGCTAGGAACAGCGACATAAAAAACCGCAG
>CAZUOS010000007.1:0-15223 GCA_964621415.1 uncultured Azospirillum sp. | reverse complement strand
GGTTGGCAGGTGTCGCACCAGTAGGTCGCACGCCCGGATTGCAGGGTCAGGCGAATGGGTTTTGCACAGCGAAAACAGGCCTCGTTTTCGCGTCCGTAGACCTGAAAATGATGCTGGAAATACCCCCCTTCATTCTGCGCATTGGCATAGTCGCGCAAGGTCGACCCGCCGGAATCGATGGCGGCGAGGAGGGTGGCCCGAATGGCGGGAATCAGTAGGTCCGCGTATTTCGCTGCTTTATTGGCCTCAATCAATGGGTTAATGCCTGCCAAATATAAGCTCTCCGAGGCATAAATATTGCCGACGCCCACCACCAGCCGTTGATCCATCAGCACGGGTTTGATGGGGCCGTGGCGGAGCCGCAGCGCTTGAGCAAGGTAATCCTCGGAAAAATCATCCGAAAGTGGCTCTGGCCCCAAATGCGCAAGGAGAGGATGCGCGGCCTCCTCAGCCTGCGGGAAGGTCAGCAACAGGCCGAAGCGCCGTGGGTCGTGGAATGCAATGATTCTATTATCATTCAAATGGATAATGACGTGATCGTGGGTGCGGGGGACATACCCTTCGGCGGCGCGCACCTGCAAACTGCCCGACATGCCGAGATGCACGAGCAGCACCCCCCCGCCCGAGAGGTCGATCAGCGCATATTTGGCCCGTCGCCGCATGGCTTGAATGGTTTTTCCCCGTAAAACCGACTCAAAATCCAGCGCAATCGGCTGACGCAGATCGCGCCGCCGCACCGTGACATCGAGGATTTTCGCCCCACCGGCATGCAGCTGCACACCACGGCAGGTGGTTTCGACTTCGGGGAGTTCGGGCATGAGTCTCTCCTAACAATGCCGTGCAAATCCACGACAGAACGCTTGTGAGGCAGCCAAAAACGCGCTACCAGCGGGGCAAAGGTAGGGCATCACCATGCAATCACAAGAGAAAACGGCGCATTTTGGGTTCAAAAACGTCGATTTTGGCGCGAAAACGGGCTTGGTGCGCGAGGTATTTGCCTCCGTCGCGGGCCGTTATGACCTGATGAACGATCTCATGAGCGCCGGCCTTCATCGCTGGTGGAAAGATCAGTTCGTGCGCCGCATCGGTGTGCCAAAAAGCGCCGCCATCCTCGATCTCGCGGGCGGCACCGGCGATATTGCCATGCGCCTCCACGCCCAAACGGGGGCGACGGTCGCGATCTGCGACATCAACGAAGAGATGCTGAACGTGGGCCGCGACCGGCAGATCGATGCGGGCAAAAGCGCTGGCCTGCGCTGGATCTGCGGCAATGCCGAGGCGCTACCGGTGCCGGATCAATCGCTTGATGTGATTACCATCGCCTTCGGCCTGCGTAACGTGACCGATATTCCAAAAGCGCTGGCCGAGGCGTCGCGCGCCCTCAAGCCCGGCGGGCAGTTTTTATGCCTGGAGTTCAGCCAGGTGGTGGTGCCGCTGCTGGCGCGGCTGTATGACAGCTATTCCTTCCACCTGATTCCGTGGATCGGCGAGCTGGTGGCGAGCGACCGCGCGTCGTATCAATACCTTGTTGAGTCCATCCGCATGTTCCCGAAGCAGGAAGCGCTGAAGTTGATGATGGAGCAGGCGGGCCTGCGTGACGTGACCTACGAAAACCTCACCTTTGGTGTGGTGGCGATTCACCGAGGGTGGAAGTGATGGGACACGCGCTTCATTGCATGGGTCGTGTGTGCGGTTTCCAGAGCGCCAGCTCCCCCCTTGAGGGGGAGCCAAATCGCCCTTGCGATTTGGTCGGGGGTAAAGAAGCTCGGGATTGTCCCCCCACCAAAATCGTGAAGAACGATTTTGGCTCCCCCTCAAGGGGGGAGCTGGCGCTCTGGAAGCTGAGTGCGATGATCGGGGGAGTGCCATGCTAACCAACTTCCGCAACTCCTTCCGCCTGCTGGGCATTGGCTGGACGCTCGCGCGCTATGACGCGCTGTTCGGGCTCGAGGCGCTTGGCGTGTCGCCGCTGCTGCTGTGGAGCCTGCGGCGCGTGGCGCGGCGGCGCATGCAGCGCCTGCGTCCGGGCCAGCGTTTGTCGATGGCGTTGCAGGCGCTGGGGCCGAGTTTCATCAAGGCCGGGCAAGCGCTCTCGACACGGCCCGATCTCATCGGCGAACAGATTGCCGAGGACTTGACGGAATTGCAAGACAGCCTGCCTCCCTTCGCCTCGGCCCGCGCGCGGACGACGATTGAGGAGCAGCTCGGCGCGCCGATCGCGACGTTGTTTGCGCATTTCGAGGATACGCCCGTCGCGGCTGCGTCCATCGCGCAAGTGCATTTCGCGGTGACACCGGAGGGCCAGGAAGTGGCGGTGAAAGTGCTGCGTCCCGGGGTGGAACAAGCCTTCGCCCGCGACATTGCCCTCATGCGCTGGATGGCGGCGCTGGTGGAGCGTCGGCTGCCACAGCTTGCGCGCCTCAAGCCGCGCGCCGTGGTCGAGACGTTTGCGAGCACCATCGCGCTTGAGCTGGATTTACGTTTCGAGGCCGCCGCCGCCGAAGAGCTGCGCGAGAACAGCGTCGACGATCGCGACTTCTACGTGCCGCGTATCGACTGGCAGCGCACCGCGCGTCGGGTGATGGTGAGCGAGCGCATCCGTGGCATTTCGGCGGGTGATATTGAGGGATTGAAGGCAGCGGGGATCGACCTCAACGCGACGATGGAAAAAGCCGCGCGGGCGTTTTTCAACCAGGTGTTCCGCGACGGATTTTTCCATGCCGACATGCATCCCGGCAATTTGTTCGTGCTGCCGGATGGCCGCTTAGCGCCGGTTGATTTCGGCATTATGGGGCGGATCGACCATGCGAGCCAGCTCCTCCTCGCGCAGATTCTCTGGAGCTTTTTGAAGGGCGATTACGCCCGCGTGGCCGAGCTGCACCGCGAGGCGGGCTATATCCCGGCGCATGTCTCGGTCGAGCAGTTTGCGCAGGCGGCGCGCGCCGTCGGCACGCCCATTCTCGGCAAGGCCATGCACGAGATTTCAGTAGGCCGCTTGTTTGGCCAGCTGCTCGGCATCGCCCGCATGTTCGAGATGGAGGCGCAGCCGCATTTGCTGCTGCTGCAAAAAACCATGGTGACGGCAGAAGGCGTGGGCCGACGGCTGAACCCGAACGTCAATATGTGGCAAGTGTCGGAACCGCTGATTCGCGCTTGGGCGAAGTCGCATCTTGGCACCCGCGCACAACTGCGCAATTTCGCCCGCGAGGCGATGGGCAGCGTGCAGGAAGCGCCGCGTGTGCTGCGCGAGGTGAAGCAGTTCCTCACCCGTATCGAGCGCGAGGGCGTGCCGCTTGCGGGCAATACACTCGCGGGCCTCGAGGCCCAACGCGCGGCACAGCACAAGGCCTGGCTGCGCTTTGCTTGGGCGTGCTGGTTGGTGGTGATTGCGGGCGGAGTTTATTGGCTCGCGAGCATCGGCGCGCCGAGCATCGAATAAATCACCAACGCGCCGGGCACCAGCAGCAGGAACAGAAGCAGAAACAGCAGCGCCTTGCGCCCGCGCGGCAAGCTCGGGTGACGCAGGATCGGCACGCCCACCAGCAGCAGGCAGCCCAGGCAGAGATAAAGGCAGAAGGCGAGAAAACTGGTCATGCTTATGGATTGCTTTGGTGGTGAAAATGGATGCTGTCACCCCGGGCCTGTCCCGGGGTCTCCTGAAACACGCCGTGCATAAAAAGCGGTTGCAGGAGGCTCTGCTTATTTCGGGAGATCCCGGGACGGGCCCGGGATGACGCTCTTTCTTGAATGCGGTGAAAATGAGTCATGCGCGCCTCGTCGCCCGATAGACACCCCAGCCGCCAAGGATTAGCAGCAGCAATGGCGCAAGCCAGAGCAACGCGGTTGAGGATTCGAGCGGTGGGGTCATCAAAATCTGCGCGCCGTAATTGGCTTTGAAATAGGCGAGCACGGCGTCCGGCGTATCGCCTGCGGCGATGCGTGTGCGCACCTCGGCGCGCATCTGGGCGGCGAGCGTCGCGTCTGAATCGGCGACGGATTGGCCCTCGCACACCACGCAGCGCAATTCATGAAACACCGCTTCGGCCTGTTGCTCCTGCGCCGCATCCGGCAGTGGGCGCTCGATGCTTGCGGCGAAGGCGGGGGATGCGATGCTGAGGCAGAGCAGGGTGAGTAGGGCACGGATTCCAGAGCGCCAGCTCCCCCCTTGAGGGGGAGCCAAAACCCTCTTGGGTTTTGGTGGGGGGTAACGATGCTGGGATAAGCCCCCCACCAAAATTGCCCCCCACCTACCTCCCCCCGCTTGCGGGGGGAGGTAGGTGGGGGGCAATTTTGGCTCCCCCGCGTGAGGGGAGCTGGTGCTCTGGAATCCGTGCCAGACATTGATGGGCTGTAATGCGCCGTTACTTCTCATGCAGCACCTCCGAAATCGTGGTGCCAAGCTCGCCCGCGCGAAGCTCCGGCGTCACCGGCGCCGGCAGGCGATAGCGCACCGTGCCCTGGCGGTCGATGAGAAAACTTTCCGGAATGCCGCGAATGCCAAGCGCAATGGTGGCGCTGCCAGTTTTATCAAGCCACAGGCGCGCATAGGGGTTGCCGTGCTGCTTCAGCCAGCCATGGATTTTCGCGGGGTCATCGTTCCATGCCACGCCCTCGATCACAAGGTCGGGGAATTGTTTTTTCAGCGCCACCAGCTCGGGCATCTCGGCGGCGCAAGGTGCACACCAGCTGGCGAAGAAATTGATAAGGGTGACATGGCCTTTGAGCGTGTCGGTTCGCCACACGGTTTTGCCATCCAGCGTAGTGAGGGTGAGCGCGGGTAGTGGCGCGTCGCTGGTGCCACCGGGCGCGACAGGCGCTTCCTTGCGCAAGAGCATCAGGGTGAAGCTAATGGCGAGGAGGAGAAAGACGAGGATGGGAAGTTTACGCATGCGGGTGCTCCGGAAAAACGTGGCGCTTTAACCCTGCCAGCACACCGAACGCACCGCCCATCGCCACCAGCACGAATCCCATCCACAGGAATTGCTGACCGGGGGTGATGTAAAGCCGCACGCCGAGAGTCGATTTGGTTTTGTCGTTCGCATAGTTCGATTCGCCGAGCACGAGGTACACATCGCGCCAGAGGGTGGAGTGAAGCGAGGCTTCCGACGTTTGCATGCCGCGCACGGCGTAATAGCGCAGCTCGGGCGTGAGGGTGGCGAGATAGTGGCCACCTTGTTGCACCTCGAACGTGGCACGCCGGGTGGTGTAGTTATTTTCGGTGTGACGCTCGGCGGCAGTGAGGGTGAGGGTGTAATCGCCGAGCGTGATGGGGTGCTGCATATCGAGCGGCGCTTCATAGGTTTGCTTGAGGCTGCTGGTGAGCGTCATCCCCAGCACAAACAGGGCGAAACCACCATGCGCCAGCAGCGTGGCGAGGTGCCGCAGCCCTTGCGCCGAGGTGAAACGCACCCGTGCGGCGAGCAGCTTGCGCGCGTACATCACGGTGGCGGTGAGGAGCCAACCCACCATGCCAAGCCCCACCAGCAGCAGCGCGGAAGGGGGGTAGAATAATGTCAGCCCAACCGTGGCGGCGACGAGCAGCGCCGGGCTGATGGCGAGCAGCAGGCGTCGCAGTTGTCCACCCGTGGTGCGATCCCACGCCATCAGCGGCGCAAGCGCGGCGAGGAGGGGAAGCGCCGCCGTCATCGGAATCACCGTGCGGCGGAAATAGCTGGGGCCGACCGAGATGCTCGGCAGCTTCAGTAGCTCGAGCGCAAGGGGGTAGAGAATGGCCAGCAGCACAATGGCCGCGGCAGCCACAAGCAACAGGTTGTTGATGAGAATGAACCCGCTGCGCGAGAGGAGGGTGACGGGGGGAGCCGCTTTCAATTGCGCAAACCCATAGATGAGCAACGCCGCACCACTCACCAGCACGATATAGCCGAGGATATAGAGGCCACGCGTGGGGTCGGAAGCAAAAGCGTGAACCGAAGTGATCAGCCCCGAGCGCACGATGAAGGTGCCGATGAGCGACAACGTGAAGGCAAGGATGGCAAGCAGCACCACCCAGCGGCCCAGTTGCCCGCGCCGCTCGAGCACGAGGTTGGAGTGCAGCAGCGCCGTACCCACAAGCCAAGGCAGCAGCGAGACATTCTCGACCGGATCCCAGAACCACCAGCCGCCCCAGCCCAGCTCGCGGTAAGCCCACCAGCTGCCCGCGCCGATGCCGAGGGTGAGGAACGTCCAGGGCAGCAGAATCCAGGGCTGTACGGTGCGCGCCCAGTCGCTATCGATGCGACCGCGCAGTAAGCCCGCGATGGCATAACAAAACACAATGCCGAAACCGACATAGCCCACATACAGCGTTGGCGGGTGGAAGGCGAGGCCGATATCCTGCAGAATCGGGTTCATGTCCTCGCCATTTTCGGGGGCCGGGAAAACGCGTAAGAACGGATTGCTGGTGAAGAGGATAAAGCCGAGAAAGCCGCTCGCGACCAGACCAAGCACGGAAAGCGTGGTGGATTTGAGCGTGCGATCTTCTGCCGGAAGGAGGGCCACCAGCAGGCCAAACGTCGCGAGCACCTGCATCCACAGCAGCATCGAGCCTTCATGGTTACCCCAGCTGCCGACAATTTTATAGAGCAAAGGCTTGCTGGTATGCGAGTTCAGCACCACGTTGAGCACCGTAAAATCGGATGTCGCGTGGCTATAAAGCAGTGCGGCAAAGGCCGTGCTCACCAGAAAAAACACCCCCGCCGCCGTTGCCTGCGTGAGATGCGCGAGCCGGTGCGGGCGGTTGAGGCGCGAAAGCAGCGGCACGCTCGCCTGCACCAGGCAGAGCAACAAGGCAAGTACCAGCGCCAGTTGGCCGAGTTCGGGGATCATGGCTGTTGCTCGGGTGAGGGATTCCAGAGCCCAAAGCTCCCCCCTTGAGGGGGAGCCGATTTGCCCTTGCAAATCGGTGGGGGGACAATTCCATCCTGGTTACCCCCCACCAAATCCCAAGAGGGATTTGGCTCCCCCGCAAGGGGGGAGCTGGCCCGCGTCGCTACCTGGTTTCTATGAAAACGCATCACTTGCTGCCCATCTCCGGCTTCCACTCGCCAGATTTCTTGAGTTCTTCCATCACCTCACGCGGCATATATTTCTCATCATGCTTGGCGAGGATGGTTTCGGCGGCGATGCTACCATCCGCCGCGAGCGTACCTTGCGCGACAACGCCCTGGCCCTCGCGGAACAGGCTCGGCACCAGGCCCCGATAGGTAACAGAAACCTCGTGCGAGAGGTCGGTAATCACGAAATGCAGCGTGTTATCCGTATCGTTTTTCACGCTGCCGGCTTTCACCAGCCCGCCGATCCGCAGTGCGCGATCGGCCCGAAAATCAGGGGTTTTCTGCTTTTCCGTCAGCTGGGTAGGGGTGTAGAAAAACACCAGATTGTCCTCGAACGAGGAAAGAATCAGGGCCACCGCCCCCCCCATCACGACGAGCGCTCCCAGAAGAAATAACAGGCGGCGGTGCTTGGGTTTCATAGCGTGTCGATGCGGTGAAGGCGTTGACGCACGCGGCGCGCGCGCAGCAAGCTGGCCGCCACCAGCCACAGCAGCAACATCCCCGAGGCGGCATAGGCGGCGACGATATACGAGGTGGGTTCCATGGGTAGGGGCAATAGCGAAGCTTGCCGCTGCTTACCAGAAAAAAGCGCTTAAGATGTGACACTTGATAAAAATCAAGCGCCCTAAGCGATATTTTTGCGCGAAGCGCTTTTCACGCGCTAACGTATTGTTAACCATACAGCGGTTATAGTGGTGTTTTACCGAACGAGGCGCGTGTGACGGCGGATTCTGAAGGCGATTTCCTTTCGCAAGCCCGGGTGCTGAAGCAGCCGGACGCGCCCGTGGCGCCGTCGCCCGTGCCGCCGCCTGCGCCGGTGGCCGAGGCTCCGTCCGTGGTGGCAGAGCTGGAAATCAGGCCGCAGGCTGATGATAAAGAGAAAAAGCCGGAAACGAAGCCCATGCGCATCGGCGAAAAGCTGATTGCCCTGGGGCTGATCTCTAAGGACCAGCTCGCCATTGCCCTGCGCGAGCAGGCGAAATCGAAGAAGCTGCTCGGCGCCATCATGGTGTCGATGAACTTCCTCACCGAATCGGCGCTGGGCGAGGTGCTGGCGGAAAGCTCGGGTTCCGAGCGGTTCGATGCCAAGTCCACCATGCTCGACACTAACCTGCTCACCATGGTGCCGCGCGACGTATGTATGCGCAACAAGGTGATCCCGGTCGAGCTGTCGGACGGGGTGGTGAAGCTCGCCATGGCCGATGTGTATAACGTGTTGGCGATCGACCAGGTGCGGCGTCACCTTGATAAAAGCCTAAAAATCGTGCCGATTTTCTGTACCGAAACGGAAATCAGCGAGCTGGTCGAGCGTTATTACAACTACGACCTCTCGATTGACGGGGTGCTGCGCGAGATCGAGACTGGCATCCGCGACCGTAATCAGCTCGATGGGCGCGAGGAGGGGTATGTCAACCCCACGGTGCGTCTCGTTAACGCGTTGCTGGTGGATGCGATCAAGCAGGGCTGTTCGGATATTCACTTCGAGCCGGAGGGCTCCTTCCTGCGCTTGCGCTACCGGATCGATGGGGCGCTTCAGCAAATTCGCTCCTTCCACCGCGATTACTGGCCCGCCATTCTTGTGCGCTTGAAAATTATGTCGGGCATGAACATCGCCGAAACCCGTCAGGCGCAGGATGGGCGCATCAGCATCGTGGCGCTCGGGCGCGAGGTGGATTTCCGGGTGGCGACCCAGCCCACCGTGCATGGTGAGAACGTGGTGTTGCGTATTCTCGATAAATCCAAATCGCTGGTGCCGATCGAGAATCTTGGTTTTTCAGAGCATAATCTTGATCTCATCAAGCGTTGCCTGAAGCGCCCGGAGGGCATCATCGTTGTGACGGGGCCAACCGGCTCGGGGAAAACCACCACACTCTATTCGGTGCTGGGTTATATTAATTCCATTGATGTCAATATCATGACGCTGGAAGATCCAGTGGAGTATCAGCTGCCGCTGATTCGTCAAACCAACGTGCGCGAAGGGGTGCTCGACTTCCAATCCGGGATTAAATCGCTGATGCGTCAGGATCCCGACATTATCTTCGTCGGGGAGGTGCGCGACGAGGAAACCGCCATCATGGCGGTGCGTGCGGCGCTCACTGGTCACCAGGTGTTCACCACCCTGCACACTAACGATGCGCTCGGTACCATTCCGCGTTTGGGCGATATTGGCGTGCCGCCGCATTTGCTTGCAGGCTCGTTGATTTGCACCATGGCGCAGCGCTTGGCGCGGCGCTTGTGTCAGGCCTGCAAAAAGCCGCGCCCCGCCAACGAGGAAGAATGCAAAATCATGAAGGTAGACCCGGCGCACCCGCCCGTGGTGCACGATGCGGTGGGGTGCGAAAAATGCGGCTTCAAGGGCTATAAAGGGCGGATGGGCTTGCACGAAATCCTGAGGATTGACCAAGGGTTGGATGAGTTGATCGCCACCAAAGCCACGCGTAATCACATGCTCGAATACGCGCTTGAGAATGGCTTCGTGCCCATGGTGCAGGATGGTATTCAGAAGGTGTTGGCGGGCGATATCGATATTGCGGAATTGATTAGCACGGTCGACTTAACCGACAGGCTCTAATCGTGTCGGCACGATCACGTGCTGCGCGAACATATACGTTTAACAGGAAGATATGCCTCAATTTAGCTACACAGCACTGAACGAGCGGGGGCGCAATGTGCGCGGCAACATGATTGCCGAAAATGAGATCGACCTTGAAACGCGCCTGAAGGAGATCGGGCTCGACCTCATCAACTACCGCGAGATGACGCGCCGTTCGGGCAAAGGGGCTAAGATCAAAATCAAGGACATGATCATCCTCTGCCTGCATCTTGAGCAGTTGAGTCGTGCGGGCGTGCCGGTGCACGAAGCGCTGGCCGATGTGCGCGATTCCACCGATTCCGGCAAGCTGCGCGACGTAATGACCGACGTGCTCGAGAAGGTGAAAACCGGCAGCTCGCTGTCGGAGGCAATGGGCAGCTACCCGCGCGTGTTCGATGAGGTGTTTGTCGGGCTGATCGCGGCGGGCGAGAAAAACGGGAACCTGACCGAGTCCTTCGTCAATATGGCCAACCACATGAAGTGGATGAACGATCTGCGGCGTAAGGTGAAAAAGGCCATGACCTACCCCATCGTGCTGCTGGTGGTGATGTCGGGGGTGATCGCCATTCTGATGACGCAAGTGGTGCCAAAGCTGATTAAGTTCATCACGGATCAGGGATTCAGCATCCCCATCCATACGCGCGCCCTCATTTATGTGTCGGAGGCCTTTCAGGCCCACTGGTATTTGATCCTCGGGCTTCCGGTTGGCACGGTGATGCTTTCCTCGATCCTCTATCGCACCTCCGAGCCCTATGCCTATTGGATGGATGGCGTGCTGCTGAAAATCCCCGCCATCGGCCCCACCATTCGAAAAATCAACCTGGCGCGGTTTACCCACTTCTTCTCGGTGATGTTCCGTAGCGGCATCAACATCCCCGAGGCGCTGCTCGCCTCCCGCAACGTGGTCAAGAACCGAATTATTAAAGAATCGGTCGAACTGGTGCATCGAAGCATCGTTGAGGGGAATAATCTCACTTCGTCCTTGCGTATTTCCAATCAGTTTCCCACACTGGTGATCCGCATGTTTAAGGTGGGCGAAGATTCGGGTAACATGAACGATGCAATGGCGAACATTAAGTTCTTCTATGATCGGGAAGTGAACGATTCGGTGGATAGCATGGTGGGGATGGTGCAGCCGGCGCTGACACTGGTGATGGGCTTGCTCATCTTCTGGGTGATCGCGGCGGTGTTCGGTCCGCTCTATCAGTCCTTCTCGCAGATGAAGTTCTAGGGAGTTATGGCCTTCTCGCTGAAAAAGTCTGGCAAGAACACCGCCGGTGCCGACGGGGCCTCGGGCGATGACGCTGCCGCCGAGAAAGCTAAAACTGGAAAAGCCCCCAAACCGCCGCGCGCCCCGAAGGAGCCTAAGACTCCCAAAGCCCCGAAGGAAAAATCACCCCCATCGGCCAAAGAAAAACTGTCGGGCCTGAAGAAAGCCAAACCTTCCCGCGTGCCGCGCATCTCGGGCAAGGCCAAACGCTTTGTCCTGCTGGTGGGCGACGAGGGGGCGATCCTCGTCTTCATGCAAGGCGGCAAGGTGGTGCGCCGGTTATTCGCGCAGTCGCCACAGCCGATCCATACCGAAGCCATGCTGGAGCTGCTGCGCACCAATGCCTCCATCCCAGTCTATGTGTTGATGGATGTGCTCGACCAGCAATACGTGGCGCATACCTTCCCGCCGGTGAGCGCGCTGTCGCTCGGGGGGTTGGTGAAGCGGCGGCTGGATCGCGACTTCCAGCCCGAGGATATCAAAGGCGCGCTGCAACTGGGGCGTGACAAGACCGGCCGCAAAGAATGGCGCTATTTGCTGGTTTCGTTGGCGCGCACGCCGCTGGTGGCCGAATGGGTGGATGCCGTGCTCGAGCTGCCGAACGAGGTGAAGGGGGTCTATCTCGTTCCCATCGAATCGATTAACTATCTGCGGATGCTGCGCGCGCAGGAATCGCCAGACACCGCGCTGCCCTGGCAGATGCTGATTTCCTATAACAAGGTCTCGGGCGTGCGGCAGGTGGTGGCGAACGAGGGGCGGCTGGTATTCACCCGCGTATCGCAGGTGATCGATGATGCGGTACCCGCGGTCATCGCCGGGAATATCGAGCAGGATATCATCAACACGATGGAATATTTAAAGCGTCTCGGCTTTCAGGACAGCAGCCAGATGGACGCCTATGTCATCACCGCGCAGGACGTGGTGGAATCGCTCGACCTGCGGCGGTTTGCCTTTGGCGGCGCGCATGCGCTGGCACCGGTCGACGTGGCCGAGCATTTGAAGCTCGAGCAGGCGGCGCTCTCGGTCGATCGCTTCGGGGATGTGGTGATGGCCTCGGCGTTCGGCGTCACCAAAAAGCATAATCTGCGTTTCGCCACCGCGTTTATGGAGAAGCTGGACAAGCTCCATAAAGCGCAAATGGCGATTAAAATGGGTGCGGGCCTCCTGGCGGTGCTGCTGCTGGGGCTAACCCTGATGGGCATCGCGGATATTGTCACCGGCCAGATGACCATTGCCGAAACCAAGGATAAAACGGTTAATCTCGAAGCCGATCTCGAGAAAGTGCAGAAGCAGGTGAATGAGTTAAATACCGACGTGGCCTATAAGTCCGCCGTGGTGGCGACGTATGACGCCTACATCAAAGACAAGCCGAAGATGGACGATTTCATGGTGGGGCTGGCGAAAGCCGTTTCGGCGAAACACCGTGTATTGTCGGTGAATTGGGCGAACAAAGAAACGGAGCCGACGAAGGGGCAGCCCGCCCCCACCCCCAGCAAGGACGGCGATATGCTGATCGCGGCGAAGGTGGAGTTTGATTTATCCGGGGCGGGCAAAACGCCGGACGAGCTTTCCGCTGCGGCCGATGAATTGAACGAGACTCTGAAAACCGCCCTGCCGAATTACGAGATCGCGCATGAGCCTTTCCCCTGGGTGAAGGAGGAAAAGAACGAAGCCGTCGCGGTGGATGTGGTGCAGGCCGCGCAGGTAAGCCCGAACGATATGATCGCGGTCTTTAACTTCAAGGGGCTGAAGAAACCGGGGGCAACGCCCGCCAATGGCACAGGGGCAGCAAAACCATGAGTGCTAAACTTCGCATTCTGCGCGCACAGACCAGCCGCCTTGGGGTGAAGGCGGCGATGGTGGTGGGCATCATCGGGGCGATCTTTGCTGCGGTCAGCTACTACGCAGACATGGTGGAAGAAGACAAAACAAGCAGCGCCAATGCGTATAGCGAGAGAAATGGGCGGCTTAGTACCATGCGTACGCAGCTCAGCAATTCGGGCGTAGCGCAGAAACGCTTCATCGAGATTCAAGCGGTGCATGCCAACGACGATTATTCGATGGACCGCAAAGCCTTGAGCGAGTGGTTGGTGGATGCCAAAACACGCTATCGCCTCAACCAGCCAAAATTAACGCCTGGCACCGATGCGCCAACGGAACGCCCCGAGCTGCAGAACTATAAGTACGATATCACCGTGCGACCGCAAATGAAGGTTGAGTTCCAGGCGGTGAGCGATGTGCATGCATTCTCGATGATTCAAGACCTCATTATGGAAAGCCCAGGGCTATTCCGCGTGATGGGGATTGAGCTAAAACGCAAAGGCGATCTCGATGATAATACGCTAAGGGGGATGCGCGCGGTGGGCGGCGGCATGCCCACGTTGGTGGAGGTAACGATCGACCTGCGCTGGGTGGGGGTATCACACAGCGAGAAAAAACCCAAAGACGCAAAGGCAGGTGGTAAATAATGGGCCGCAGTCAGGGGCAGAGCAAACGCATATGGAGCATGCTGCTGATCGCTAGCGGCGTGGCCAGCTTTGCCCATGCGCAACAAACACCCGAGGTGACGTTGCCGACGACGCCCGCCGCGCCGGCCCCCGCTGCCACAGCCCCTGCGCCGATGCCCACCCCTACGCCTGCTGTGGCTTCGCCCGGTGCCCCCCCCAGCATGCCGGGAAGCCCACCTGCTCCGGCAGCGCTGCCTACCTTGCCCACCCTGCCCGCAAGCCCCCCCTCGATGCCACCCGGCGCGGCATCGACGGGCGCTTCTCCCGCCATGCCGGCACCGCCCTTACCCCCCACGACGGGACTACCAGCCCCCGCAGTGCCCGCTGGCAAACCGGCAGATGCGGGCGCAACTATCGCTCCCGCCGCTCCTTCGGCACCGATTGCCAAGCACTATTCTTACGGCACCTCGCCGCTTGGTGTGCTGTTCCTGCCCGAGCAAATCACACGCATGAAAGATGCCCTGCGTGCCAATGAGGATGCACCCGTAAGTCAGCCGACCACCTTTGTCGCCCCCTCCAAAGAGCCGGAGCCTCAGCAGGTCGAGATCAAGGAGCCAGAAACCTATCCCGTCTTCCATTTGGGCAGCATCGCCTATCGGCAGGCGGATGATTGGTCGCTGTGGTTGAGCAATGTTAAAATCACCGCCAAGAAAAACGCCACCGATGTGACCGTGGTGCATGTCACGCCCGAGGAAGTGACCTTCGCCTGGAAGCCAAGCTTCAACGATGCGATTGGCAAGCGGTTGGAATCGAAACAGTTCTCGCCGACCGAGCCGGTGAAAAACCACCTCGCGGTGGTGCAGCGTCTCGCACGTGCGAGCGACGGCACCATCACCTTCACCTTGAAACCGAACCAGACTTTCGCTCCGGCCTATTTTAGCATCTTCGAGGGGTATACCGCCCCAAGTTCGCCGCCCGGTGCGGCCAAAGCAGCCCCAGAAGGGGGGGAGGGCGAAGCGAACAAAGCGGCCGCCGCTGCGCCTGCAAAACGGTTGCCCGATCAGCCGACCTTCAACGATTTAATGCGGATGACCCAATCGCCAAATCCCAAATAAACCTTCTTCTGAACCACGAGTTTTCTTATGATTGAACAACCTGCCAGCCCCCTTCGCATCGAACACATCAAGAAATCCTACGGCAAACAGCTGGTGCTGGATGATGTCTCGTTCAGCCTCGAACCGGGTGAGATTTTCGGCCTTGTCGGCCTGAACGGCGCGGGCAAAACTACCCTCATCAAAATCCTGCTCGATCTCGCCAAGGCCGACGCGGGCGAGGCGCGCATTTTCGGCGAGGCATGCACCACCGTGAAAGCGCGTGAGCGGCTCTCCTACCTGCCGGAAAAGTTCTCGCCCTCGCGCTATCTGCGGGGCAGCGAGCATCTGTCGCTGGCGCTTTCCTATTATGGCAAAAAGCTCGACCTCGCGCGGGCGATGACCCTCGCCGCCGATCTCGACCTCAACCCCGAGGTGCTCACCCGCAAAGTCGGGGGCTACTCGAAGGGCATGGGGCAGAAGCTCGGCCTCATCGGCGCGTTTATGGTCGACCAGCCCTTCATGATTCTCGACGAGCCGATGAGCGGCCTCGACCCGCGCGCGCGCATCAAGCTGAAAGAGGTGATGCTGGCGGCCAAGGCCGAGGGCAAAACGCTGTTTTTCAGCTCGCATATTCTGTCGGATATCGACGAAATCTGCGACCGCATCGGCATTATTCATAACAGCAAGCTGGTCTATCTCGGCACCGCAGCGGCGTTCAAGCCCACCTTCCAGGAAACGACGCTCGAGCGCGCCTTCCTCCGTGCCAT
>CAZUOS010000006.1:0-16103 GCA_964621415.1 uncultured Azospirillum sp. | reverse complement strand
CAGCTACAAAACAAAAGGGTATGACCAAGTTATACAGGATTTATATTATTAGGGGTGCTACATTGATTATTTGTTTTTATATATCTAGGACTGTGTTTAACAATTAGTCTTGCTTTCATAAATAGGGGGTTGCTCAGCCTTTTACTAGTTAGTGAAGTTTTATTATTAATGCTTTTTTTTATATCTTTAATAATAGCTAGTCTATATAACATTTATTATATGTTAGTTATGGGTTTTTTTGTTTTAGTATTTGGGGGTTTAGAGTTATGTTTAAATTTATTAATAATTTTAATGTAATAAATGTTGAGAAAATACATAAAAATAAAAAAATTAAAAAAAGGCAAAGTCAAAAGACGTATATATAGAGTTATTTGGTGAAGAAAACGAAGAAACAATAGAGGTTTTAGAAAATTTCGTAAAATTTATTTAAAGTTTGGGTCTAAAGCAAAAAAATTAGTTGGAAGAGAATCAAACTATGCTAAATGTTGTTTTTTTTTCTCCTTACCACACAGACAACATCAGTTTACAATTTGAAAATTAACACCTACTTTGCACATTAATTTTAGCACAGGAAAGTTTTTAAATATGTTAAAAAAACATATAAAATTTTATAAAAGAGATAGCCGTAATGCTGCGACTGTGATGTTGCAATTAAAAAAAGTTTATGGATCGTTATTAAAGTATGTGTATCTTATGAAAATAAATAATTATAATTATCGTCAATATAATTTTTTTGTTAAATATATGGAGTTATTTAAACCTTTTATTTATTTTTTTCAACATAAGCAATCTTTTATTCCTCGTTGGAATCCTAAGCGAAGAATAAAACGCAGGGTGTTAAGACTTATTTCGTCAATGTAGAAATTGTTAATTTTTTTTTATATTTTTTTTTTATTAATTTTTAATAAATATTTTATTTTTTGTGCTTATAATTTTTGATATATTTTAACTGCTAGTTTAAATAATACAATTTTAAATTATTTTTTTTTGATGGTGCTGGGTAATTTTTTTTTAAAAACTAGAAAAAACTTATTACTAATCTGTTGCTTACTATCATGAATTTTTTTTTTAGATGTTTCACTACAAAAGTTTACAGGGGTTAATAAACAGTTGATAGTTGGATACAACAGTATACACCCATTTCTTTTTTACTTAAGTTTGACTTTATCAGGTTTAACTTTTTTAAAGGTTGAACATTTTGCAAAAATAAATAACAATGTTTTATTATTTTGTATAACAATAGCTCTTTTATTGGGTGGTTATTGAGGTCTTGGAAATTCAGTCTGGGGTTATTTTTGAGTTAATGATTCTATAGAAATTTATCTTTTGTGTATTTTGTGTCTTATGATTTTTTACACGCACAGCGTCAATAATTATAACTCTATTTTTTTATTTTCTTTATTTTTTTTTTGTGGTTGTATTATTTTACTGTTTATGAGATATGGTTTATTTTTTACTCGTCATAGTTTTTTTGATTTGAAAAATGTTAGTAATTTGTTTTTACTATATTCATTTATTATGTTTAACAACAGAATTAAATTTAAGGTTTTATTGTTAATTTTTTTTTTAAAAAATATCCAAATATATTACATGTTTATACTTACGTATGTGGGTTATTGATTAATTATTAAGTTAAATATTACTTTAAAATTTTTACATAGTTTTGTTTTTGTAAACTTATTACTATGATCAAAAACAAAACCTATGAATTTGGTTATTTTTAAATTAAAAACTATTTTTACTCATAATTCCTTATATTTTAGTTTATTAGCAATAAAAAATAAAGTATTTTTTATTAAATCAAAAAAAGTAATAAAAGTATTATTATATACAAATTTATATAGTATTTATCCAATAAAACTAACAGTTAAAAGTATACTTTTATTGACAACTTATATATATACTATTTGAGTTGTTATTTTTTTTTGTATTTTATTTTTACTTGTAGAGTTTGAATTTAAACTATATACTGGAAAAAAAACATATTTTTAAAAATCGAAGATTATTTTTTTTTAAACGTAAAAATTATTTTAATATCGGTAACTCAGCTTTATTAAGTTTAAAACCACAGAGATTTGAATTAATTTACATGAGAGGTTTTAAAAAAGTTATAAGAAGACGACATTTTCGTATAAAAATTAGATTTCATAAAAGAAAATTTTGATTTTTTGTAAGACCTAACTGTATTCTTAGTGGAAAATCTACTAATTCTAGAATGGGGGCTGGTGTGGGTAATTTAGTAAGAATTGCTGTAAATTTACAAGCTTATTATAATTTTGTTGAATTTAAGGGATATTCTCATCGATGAACAGCTAAAATTTATAAATATTTGCGTTATCGTTACCCTTTAAAATTTATAGCAACTTATAAAACGTAGGCGTTGATAACGCTAATACCTGATACACAAATAGAATTAAATGCACATTATGAATTTTTTTTAAAAAGCACACGAAAAAATCTTAGTAGCTCAAAATTTTTTGGTCACAATAAAATGATAAAACGTGGTAGAAATACACCGTTGATGTATGTTAGGGCTCCAAAGCATTTTAAATCAGGCAAACAACATATATTTTTTTTTAATGGTAAGGTTAGAAAAAACTATAAAATAACAAATGTTAACAACAAATTTTCACTTATTACGACTGAAAGTTTAAAAACTTCTTTATTTAGTAGCTCCAGTTTTTTATCTGTAAATATACTCCCTGATTATATATTAAAAAGAGTGACTGTAGAACAAAGTGCAACTATAAAAATATTTAATGGTTGGGGTTATTTTTATACAATTAATATTAAACGCCATAGTTTTTTCTTTTATTTTTTGAATATTAACTTTTTTAGCAAAATCTTTATTTTCTAATAGATATTATGATTACAAACTAAATTTTTATGAATGTGGTTTTAAAAATTTAACTAAAAAAAGCATAGCTTATGAAGTAAATTATGTAATGTTAATGTTATTTTTATTAATTTACGATGGAGAATTTTTAATTCTTGTACCTTATGCATTAAATTTAAAATCTATTTCACTTGGCGCGTTTATCTGTATTTTTATTTTTTTATTATGATTAATAGCTGCATTACTATTTGATTACTGTTTTGGGGCATTAGAATGACAACTACGTGCTTGGTTCAACACAAAGTTTTGTATATTTTAATTCAAAATTACTAAAAAAGAAAAAATTTTTTTCACCACTCCCTTTAATATATAAATATTATGCTTTTCTTTTATCTATAAACGGTACCACCTTTCATTGAAGTTATACACTAAAGTTTTCTTATAAAAATTTAACTAAATTTATTAATGGCTGTCATTAGTCTTCCAAATGAGTTTATTTTAAACTACAGTCAGTTTTTATTCTTCTTTGTTTTTTACTATATATGGAAATTTTATTGCGCTAGAGGACATATGAAAAATAATGAAACTACACCAGCACACTGAGATACTCTTTTAACTCCTAACGTAAATTTAGTTGGATTTTATATTGTTTGACAATTATTTTTTATATTTACAGCTAAAACTTGCAGAACATATCATTCGTTTGTACATATGAATCTCACCCTTTTTTTACTAATATTTTTTTTTGTATTAATAACATTTTTATTTTTTTTAAAAAGATCAAATAAATTTAGACCTGAAGATGAATTACATTTAAATGGTTTAATGTGAATAAATTTTATGATAGTAATATTTATGCTAGTAACTGATTTTATTAGCTTTATATTAGTACTAGAATTAATAGCTGCGGGTTATTTATTTTTTATACTAGTTTTTTTAAGACAAAAAGAGTTAACTTTGCTAAAGTTGAAAAATATGGTAAGTAATTATCTGTGAGTTTCTTTTTTTACTTTAATAATAATTTTTTTTGCTATGTTATTAGTAGTTAGGGCTGGCGGCTCATTACAATTTTCTGAGTTATATGTTGTTAGTAAATTTGGGTCTTTTTATGCTTGACAACTGTTGTTAGTAGGTTTACTTTGAAAAATAGGTAGTCCGGGCTTTTATTTTTTTAAATTAGAAATATATCAATATTTACCCACAAAAAGTTTAATTTTTTTTTCAATAGCAAGTGCTTTTGTAAGTTGTTTTTTATTACATTTTATTTTTATAAACTGTTGACCAGTTTTTGTTTATCAACAAACCGCTTTAATTATATATTTAACTGTTTATAATACACTTATGTTAATTAGGGGGTTGAAAAATTTAACTTTTTATCAATTTTTAGCTTTAAGCGCGGCTAATACTTGAAGCGTATTATTATTATTTTATTTAATTTAAATGATGTGTTTACATAAACAATATAATAGTTACACTACAGACAAATTAGCAGAGTTTAGAAGTTCTGTAAGTCATAAAATTTGTTTTCGCAAACAGTTAACATTTTTAAAATATAGAGGAACCCTTACTCAATCCTTAAGCAACAGAATTACTGTTCGAAGTCAATTTTTTAGAGCTTACAAAGATTTACGATCATATTACGTGTCTATCTTAAGAGCAAATTTCTGTGAAAAAATACTTCCTCGCTATTCACATTATGTTTTTAAAAACTTTAATAGTAAGGATTTTTTAATAGCGTTTTCTCAACATCTAATGATGTATGATTTAGATTATGCACTTATGTGGCGGGGGGTGCAAACTAATTCTTTGTTTAATGTAAGAAGTCAAAGAGTTAAACGTAGAAAAAAAGAATATTTTTATAGACATCGAGTATTTTTTATAACAGGTTACAAACGTTTACTATTTGTATGACGATGGTTGAGTGTTATTATACGCAGCACTAACGTTAAAAATACCCACCGTAAATTTGGTTTGCTGCCAAGTATGGAAAACTTTTTATTTACCCCCGATTCGTCTCAGTTTATACATTTGTTTAAATTACATGTATATAGGTTAAAATTAATACGTGTCTTGTAAATGCTTAGAAAATACTTAAAAAAAACAATAAAATTAATAAAACTGTTGCGATTCATATATTATCTAATAGTTTGAATTTTTAAACTTTTTCTAAAAATAAAAATTATAAAAAATGTATATACTCGCCTTTATGACATGTTTTGAGATACTGTAGAGTTTAACGAAGACGTTTTACTAACAATAAGATATTTTTGATATAATTGATTTTTTGCGTCAAAAGTTGTAAATGAGTGGTTTGCCGAAATACTTTATAAAATTAATTATAATAATGAGTGGTGTGACATAGATTTATGACAACTAAAATATTTTTTTCACAAAATTGGATTTCCTATTTTTCTTAATCTTGAGTTTTATTATTTTCGGGACATTAAAGAAATAAATGAGTGATGAGATTTCTTCGATACAGCTATTACTAAAAACATTGAGGCAGATTGAAGTATAATCAAATTCGATAGATTTTCTAGATTTACAATTTATATACAATCTTATAAAGATAAATTGTGACGAGCCCACATTGATTTTATGATGATTGAAGACGCTCCGTAATGTGCAAGTAACAATGTTAATAGTTACTGCATCTAAAATGTTAGTAATTGCTGGTGTAATGACAACTTTAGCTGGAGCAGCACTTGGAACCGCGGTATTATTCGCTAGTTATATTTTAGGAGCTGCAAAAAATCCTGAAGAAGCAGAAAGCTTATTTAATACAACATTAATGGCTTTTGCTTTAGTAGAAACTTTCGTGTTTTTATCTTTTTTAATTGCCGGATTAGTCTACGTATTAATATAATATTAAATGTTATGGTTGCTTTTTAAAATACTTATCATAGTCGTGATAGCTATACTTATTAGGGGAACACTGCCTAGATATAGGGTAGATCAACTAACAGCGCAACACTGAAAACTATATATCTTTATGTACATTGCATATTTTATACAGCTAATTTTTGTTTATTATGTTTTTTTTCAAAAGCTAGTATAGCTCAGTGGTAGAGCACCGGACTGAAAATTCGGGGGTCAGAGGTTCAAATCCTTTTATTGGCATAATGCAAAAAAAAAAAAATATGTTGCTAAAATGGTTTTTTATAAAGAAAAAATTATCTTTTTTTAATATAGCTAAAGAAGAAAATTACTCTAATGTACCTAATGTATTATCTTGCAATAACATAATTTATGATAACGTAAACTCAGAAGGTTTTTTTTTAAGAGTGTTGTTAAACACTATACAAGTCGACACCACTGCTTATATTGATTTCGCAGCGACAAAAAACTCAAAAAAAATATATAAAGTAAAATTTAAAGGACGTAATAATAAAAAATTAAATAAAAAAAAATTAGTTAACGCTAAAGATTTTATTTTTTTAAAAAATTTAAATCTTTTTAATAAAGATATTTCAGCTAACTTATTAAATAACAACTTAAGTTTAAGTTTAGATTATAATTGGGTGCTTAGTAAATATATGGCCAGTATATTAAGTACATATACGGGTTTATATAGTGAATGAACTTTTTTGAATTTAAGAAAATTACCAAATAACGAAAATTTTTATTTAATGTGTTTAACAATAAACAAAAAAAAATTTCTGGGACCTTTTTATCACTCTTATAAACCTATTTTTTATAATTGATTTATTAAATTAACACTTTTAAAAGATCCTAGTGGTATTATACCTTTAATTCACAATGTTTTATTACATAGTCATTTAAAACGTCATAAAATATTATTTTTTAACGTTAATCGCTTGTTAAAAATATGGTATCACTTTGTAAAAATAAAGTATAATGTAAAAGGTTATAGTTTTTTTTTTAAAGGTAAATTAGGAAAAAAAGGAAGTGTAAAAAAGTCTAAATTTTTTAGAAAATGTGGTCTTAATAGTTTAACAAACAAAAATTTACGTTATAATTACAAAACTTACAGTATCATTACTATCACTGGTGTAGTGGGTGCTGGTATTAATATATTTTACATAGGTATGTTCACATTAACAATACTCTATATACTGTTTTACATAATAACACTCGTACAAATTTTGTGGTATTTAGAAGCTCATAAATTTATAAGCAGCTTTACTCAATTAAGTTTTACAAATGCATGACAAGGTGTTGCTAATTATGCGTATTGTGGGTGAGTTTTTCAATTATTGTTATTACAACTATCAGGATTACCACCAGTTTTTATTTTTTTTTTAAAAGTTAATCTTTTAGCGTTATCTTTAAAATATACTACTATTTTTTTGCAAGTACTCATCTTTATTAACTTATTATTAAGTATGTTTTTTTATCTTCAAATTTTTAATACCACTTCTGATAATATGTCAAAACAAAATCTTAAACTAATGGCAAGAGATAGTGACTTAACTTCTATAAATTTAAAAACATCTATAAAAAAATATAACTTTTATTTATTTTTTACTACTGTTTTGTTTTTTAGTATGTTTAGTTTTATATTTTTTTTTGATTTTTATGTAATAGTTTATTCATTTATAATGTAGAAGTTGGCAACTTTAAATCAAAAAGTTAGGTGATCTACAAACGTTTATTATTATAAATGAAGACGTCCAAAATTAAAAGGTTCTCCTCAACGAAAAGGTGTAGTGTTGAGGTTAAGAATTTGCACACCTAGGAAGCCTAATTCTGCGAGAAGACCAGTTGTGAAAACTCGTTTATCTACAAAAAAAAGAGCGTTAGCTCACATCCCAGGTAAAGGCCATAACTTAAGAAAACACTCTCGTGTTTTAATATGTGGTGTTGGTGCTAGAGATTTACCCGTTGTAAATTATACATGTATAAGAGGTGTATACGATTTTTCACCACTTTTTTCTAAAAGGCGAAGACGTTCTATTTATGGAGTTAAACAAGTTCCTGAATTAAAAACACATGTTCGAAGAAGGTTTAGGAAAATAACAGAATAATGACACAAGTAAATGTGTTAAAGAGTAAAGTTATAAGTTTAGTTAATTGAGCTAGACACGGTTCTTTTTATCCCTTAACTTTTGGTTTAGCTTGTTGTGCTGTTGAAATGATGCATGCTACTGTAAGCAGGTATGATTTTGATAGATTTGGTGTAATATTTAGAGCAACACCAAGGCAAGCAGATTTAATTATTGTAGCTGGTACTTTAACATATAAAATGGCTCCAGCTTTGAGACGTATCTATGAGCAGGTTAATAATCCAAGGTGGGTATTATCTATGGGGAGTTGTGCAAATGGCGGTGGTTACTACCATTTTGCTGATAGTGTAGTAAAGGGGTGTAATAAAATAATACCTGTCGACATTTATGTTCCTGGCTGTCCTCCAACAGCGGAAGCTTTATTTTTCGGTGTTTTAAATTTGCAAAAGTTATTATTATTAGATTTTTATGATTCGTTCGCGTAGACCAAAAAAAACTGTTCTGAAAAAGATTAGACAACGTCATAAAAAAAAAACAAACTATTCTTTTTCACGCGGTGGAACTATTAGTGTTACTAATAAGCTACAATCCAGTAAGCAGTACTAAACGTTGAAAAAAAATAGCAACAATTTGGCACCCTAAAAATAGAATTTCCAGTAATTTTTTAAAGTATAAAACACATCACAGAGGTCCTACAGGAGGTTCATTTACGTCTTCTGGCCTTCGTAGGCGGGGTAAAACACAATTATGGGATTTGTTTATTACTCGTCCACTATTATTTCCTTGTGTGGCTGTAAGTTATGCATTTAGCGCAAAACCCTTAAGAGAATTTTTTTTAGCAAAAACTTTATATAATAGTTATAAATTATTTCCATTTACAGAAGGAGTTTATCCGGGATTTATATTAAACTCATCAATTACTAATTTATTAGTTATGAAAGAGTTCGCTAGTCAAATTTTAATCCTAGAACACATAACTTTAAATAATATCATTAGTTTTGTGTTCAATGCAGCTAATACTAAAATGACTTTTGCCAAAAGTTCTGGTTGCAATGCTTATAGACGTAAAAATATTAAAAAAACAAAATTGGTGTATGTACAATTACCATCCGACAAGTTAGTAGTTCTTACTAAATCTACTTTTTGTGTTTTAGGTACAAATTTAGATCTCCAACTAGATAAGGTTATAGAAGGTAAATGAGGACAATTTACTCGGTGTACTAAAAGAATATCGGTTAGAGGGGTTGCAAAAAACCCAGTTGATCACCCTAATGGGGGTAGGACTAAGGCAAAACAACCAGAGCTTAGTCCTT
This sequence comes from uncultured Azospirillum sp., assembly GCA_964621415.1. Taxonomy (GTDB): domain Bacteria; phylum Pseudomonadota; class Alphaproteobacteria; order Rickettsiales; family UBA3002; genus QFOX01. Next base: position 6,987 of record CAZUOS010000006.1, on the reverse strand, counting down.
GGGGCTGAATTGCTAAGCTCAATAAATAATGTCACGAGTATCATGAAAATTTACACACACAACTAGTAATGATTTACATTATTTTTTTTATAAAATTAATAATCAGCATAATTTTGTTTTTGATAGTTACAGAAGCAAATCTGTTAATAATTGAAATGTTGGGGCTAGTTATCTTTTAGAACAAGGCAAAACAAAAATAACAGTCTCTACTAATGAATTTTGTATAGATAGAAAATTGGGTATGTTTTCTAAGACAAGAAAACCTTTTTTTTTCAGATCTAAACGTAAAAAAAAAATATGTTACGTATAAAAAAATATTTTTCATATAAAAAATCTATAAAAATGTCGACAACTAGACTTATGTTGAATAGTTTTTTAGAAGAAAATAAGCTGCACACATTTAATTATTTTATTGTAAATTATAAAATTTTTCAAGATTATTTTTTTACACAGTTTTTTTTGCAAAAAGAAAGACGAGAGTTAGCTAACTGTGTTGCAAAAGACATGATTCATCTTGTTTGTATGTGAAGACAAATAAGGGGTTACCCTCAAGGAGGTAATACCACCCACACAAACGCAAAATCATCTAGAAAAAACAAATTATTATTAAATTTTAGAGTATCACAATTTTATAAAATGTTTGGTCAAAAAAAGAGAAATATTTACCCTACTCTAGTAAAAGCAGAATATAATAATAGATTATGATTTATTAATTGATTGGGGGAGTGGTGCGAAGCGGCTATATTTGCTATACGTATGGCGTACGCTGGACCAAAAGCTGGTGGGTTTAATCCAGCTGTACTAGCTTCAAATCAAACTAACGGATATACTCGAGTAGGAAAAGCTGCTAAGATAGGTAAGGCAAAAAAACTAGTAAAAATGTTTACTTTAGGGGTACCTCTTATGTTTGCCAAATATATATATTGAGCTCGTCCTCCTAGAGATTTTCCTAAATTAATATTAAAAGATGAGGTAAATAAAAAATTGGGTAAAAAATTACGTAGAAAAAATAGATAATTGTTACGCGAAACAATGTCAAGTACTACATATATAAAAACTAAATTTGATAATTTTCTTTATGAATCTGAATGATACATAACTAAAATAAATGACAATAATAAAAATTTTAATGGAAGAAAACCAAAATATAGTAAAAGTTTTAAACCAAGTACACAGATTAATAAATTTAAATGAGTTTATTGATGAGAAAATATAGAAGATATCAACACCCCAGATACTGGTTTTCCCAAAATAGGTTTTATAACGTTATTACTCAGGGCTACAATATTTAGAAGATTTACTAAAAAATTATATTTTGCTAAAAAAGAACGTAGTTCTAAAAAAAAAAGAGTTCCACTTTTTAAAAATTTAAAAACTAAAAAAAAAAAATTTTTTTATTTAAAAAAAACTATACAGACTGGTAAAAGACTTGGTAAAAATGCTTTTTGACAACTTTTAAAAAAAACAAAAAAAAATTTATTTTTATTTAAGAAATTTATATCAACTAAGTACAGACATATAGTTAAATTTTTTATAGAAAAACCCTTTTTACAAGAAAAATCAACAACTTACCAAACATTTTCATTAGTTAATAGAACACATTTAAACTTAAAGATATTAAAAAAGCAATATTCTAATTATTTATATAAAAAAACAAAATTTACTTTTATTAATTTTTTTAAAAAAATAAAAAACACTTGAACAACAGGTGAAAAAAAGCAGCAAAAAAAACCACTCGTTAAAAAAAAAGTATTTAATAAGGGTGATAAAATAAAAACTATGTTTGTCAATCTATACAAAAAATATGCCTGAAAACTCAGAAGTGCTCGATTTGTTCATTGAAATTTTAGAAAAATAGGAAAACTAAATGAAAGACGTTATATTAAACTTTTGGGTGCAGAGTTGCAACTTATTATACACTTAAGATTAACGCAGTTTTTATCTCATGTATTAACCAGATGTTTTTGTTTTGTTATTTCTTGGTTTAACTCTAAAAAAATTTTACCAGATACCTCTATAACTTATAATGGTGTCCAAACAGAACAAGATGAGATTTTATCAAAAGGTGATATTGTAGAAATACCAACTGGTGATATGTTATTTAAAGAAAAAAATAAGTATAGTCAATATTTTAGGAGATTAATCAAAAGAGCTAAAAAATATAGTTATAATACATTTTTGCTAGCGAAACGTAGAGTAAAACGCTCTAGATCTTATACAATTCCAAAAGCTTATAAAAAACTTCCTATAGGTCTAAAAAAACTTAATAAAACAGTTACTCAAGAAAACTCTATTGGTGCGATTACTTTTGTAAAAAAAATACCAAGTTTATTTAAAGACATTGAATCAATTGTTAATAAAACTAGTGTATTAGCTTTACAAATTTGAAGATATAGATTTGACTAAACTGGTGAATCGAAGTTTATTTTATACATGAAACTCAATAAAAAAAAATTTAATTAAATCAAAAACTTCTATTATAAATTTTGGGCCTCAACACCCAGCTGCACACGGTGTTTTAAGACTTGTTTTACAACTAAATTCAGAAATAGTACAAAGAGCAGATATACATATAGGTTTATTACACAGGGGTACTGAACACTTAATAACAACAAAACATTATGTAAAATCTATACCATATTTTGACAGATTGGATTATGTTTCAATGATGGCACAAGAACATGCTTACTGTTTAGCTATTGAAAAATTAACTGGTAATAATATGGTTTCAATACCTACGAACTTTGTTAGAATAATATTTGACGAGTTAACTAGAATTTTAAACCACATGTTGGCTATAGCCTGCCACGCTTTGGATATTGGAAGTATGTCTTCTATTTTTTGGGCTTTTGAGGAAAGAGAAAAAATTATGGAATTTTATGAGCGTGTTTGTGGAGCAAGAATGCACGCGGCTTTCCATAAACCTATTATGCAATTTGAATTTTCATTAGATAAACAGCTTATTTCCGATATTTTACATTTTGTTAGACACTGTTATATAACATTAAATGAAATGCACAACGTATTAACATATAATAAAATATGAAAACAACGATTGATTAATATAGGGGTTTTAACTATAGAAGACTGTAGAAATTACAGTTTAACTGGTGTTATGTTAAGGGGATCTGGTGTTAAACGAGATTTGCGTTTAGCAAAATATAACTGTTATAGTGGTTATAACATGGTCTCTTTGAGAGGTTACTGTGGTGTTAATGGAGATTCATATGACAGATATTTAATCAGAATGTTAGAAATGGGTGAAAGTTTAAATATTATATCACAATCATCAAATTATTTATTAAACAAATATTTTTTTAATGATAAATTACAAATAACTTCGTTAAATGTTAATAAATTATTCAACTCATCAAAAAATAACTCATATTCTTCAATGGAAGAATTAATTTCTCACTTTATTAACTGACATACAGGGTTTAAAGTTAAAAAAAATAAAACAATTTCATATATAGAATCTCCTAAGGGAGAATTTGGTGTTATTTTAGTTTCAGACGGTAGCGAAAAACCTGCTAGATGTAAAATAAAATCACCTAGTTATTTTAACCTTCAAGCACTTCCTAAACTAGCTAAAGGTCATTATTTAGGAGATCTTGCTGCCCTTATAGGAACAATAGATATCGTATTTGGTGAGGTAGATAGATAAATGATAAGAAGAAAAAAACATCTTGATAAAAGTATAATTCGGTATGAATTATGAAAACCAGAAAAATTAAAAAAAAAACTTTATCGTAGTTTTCTTACAAATTTAAATTTAAAACCTCTAAATCGTTTAAGTTTGATAGTTCAAGATAAGTATACTAACAATCATCATAAGTTTTATATGTCTCAAAATAAATTACAGTGTTTATTTTCTTATAGTTTTTCTGTACCAAGCAGACTGACTCGTACTTCAAGATTTTTTATTAATAAAGGTGTTGAGCGTTTAATGTTTGGTGGTTATCAAAAATAATAAATGATACGAAGTAATGTTGTTAATTATCTAAATCGTGGCGTTGAATTTATTTCAATAAATAAACAAACTGCTTGAAAATTTAATGTTAGAAATGGTGTTATGTATATGTTTTCACCACTAGAAAAATATTTTGATGAGTTAAATAACACAAATAGTTTTTATCTTTTTTTTAAACAATCAAATAATCTTCCCAATTTTTGTGAAAAAACAATCCACACTAATTGAACTAGAGTTGCCTTTAGGGGTAAAAGTTATCGTATAAAATGTTTTAGTAAATTAAATAAATTTACATTTAACTTTGGATATTCACATTGAACCAAATTCATAGCTAATAAACTATGAACCTTACACAGAAGACGAAGGCAAAGTTATTTAGTTTTTACTTATAATTTACAAGATATGCAGTTTTTTAAAAGAAAATTACCTTATGTGAGGTTTTATAATTGTTATACTATGCGGGGTTTACGTTTAAAAAAACAACCAATTATTAGAAGATTTGGTAAAATCTCACAACATATATCAATACTTCATTAATTTATTTCAAATTTTGTTTAATAGTACAAACATTTAAGACATCTACGTACGGAGTTAGGTGCAGGACACAAAAAAAAACAAATGGTTTTTGTAATGCAAAATTATTTAATTATAAGTTACCTACAGTAGCTGAGTATAGGTAATGGGGTTAAAAAGTTTACCAAGAACTGAAAAATTAAATACTGTTATGTTTTGAGAATATAGCGCTTTACTTAATAAAGAAAGATTTATAGAAATAAAAGCTTACAATTTATCTAATTATTTAATAAATCATATATTGATTTTAAAGTTTCCCCACTTTAATAATAATTGGTGTGGTATAAGCGATTTTCTATTATCAAATAACGGTCTTTCTAGTGAGTTAAAAACAAGATTTAAATTGTTTAAATTTAGGATTTTAGACATGAGTAAAATAAAAAAATATATACATGTTTCAACATATACATTTCAACAATTAAATGTGTACCATACATTATGTATAGTGGATAAAAGATTTAAATCTTCAAAATCAAAACTAGGGTTTAGATGGTTTACAAACTACATGTTAGCAACAGAAAATAAAAATCTAATAGCCACGATTTAAATAAATATTTTGTTTAGTATGTTTTGTTTAACACAATTTTTAAAATATAACGTTACAAAACGTAAATGTGTTAATCAAAAATCAAAAAAAGAATTATTATCGCGAAAATATGTAAACAAATCTGAAATAAAAGATTGTAATACTTTTTTAAAAACTAATATGGTTCATTTTGATACTGCGTATTACATGTACATATTGACTTTCAAAAAAAAGTTTTAAACATTATAATGAATATAAATAATTATGTAAATTTATTAAGGCAGGTAAATAAATAATCATTATTATATATTATTAATATAGTGTCAGGTTTGCTACTTACTATTTTTTACTGTAACTATTAGTTGATATCAAAATTCTACAACTCCCATATATATATAATGTGTAAATTACAACAAATAAAAAAACAAGCAACTTAAAGTAAATTTAAAAAATTATTTTAGTGCGGAGTTTTTTTTCTTAAAATTAAAATCAGTAATAGTTGTAAATTAATTTTTTTACTTTAAAAATCTAAGCACTTGACAAAAATTTTGGATAAAAAATTATTATATTTTTAATGTGTGAAGTTATTAGTTTTGGGTGTTAAAATTATTTTATTAGTTAGTGCTTTTTAGTATTCTATAAACTGTTTGAGTTGGATTAATAAAGTTGTCCATAAAAAAATTTAGAGTGGGGGTATATGAGTTTTTTTACAATTTATACCAAATTAGTGAACTTATTAAATATTATCAGTGCTAGTTTATAAATAATATTTTATTAATTTTGTGTTGAACAATTTTTTTTTGTGCGTAAAGTTTACGTTTTTTATTTTAATTTTAAACGTTTTACGCAAATTATACAATAACAGGGAGTAGTTTAATGGTAAAATGTCAGTCTTCCAAACTGATGCTGTGGGTTCAAGTCCTGCCTCCTTGATAATTAAGAAATAGTTTAGTGGTAAAACTTCAGTCTTCAAAACTGACATCACTGGTTCGATTCCTGTTTTCTTAGTATGTTTTTTGAAAGATTGATTGATTTCTTAATTCACCTATTAATTGACTTTATGGTAACTATGCTTTTGTTTGTGGCTTTATTAGTAGTTTCTCTTTTATTTTTGATTTTATCTATTTGATTTACTAATCATGTTTATTGACTTGCTGACCACATTATAACTATGATTATGATTAATTTAGTTTTATATCTTATAAGTATGAGGCTAAAACAACTTAAGTTAATGACAACACCGGAGTTAAAGGAAAAAAGTAAAAAAAAAAATCCTCGTAAACGGAAATAAGGTGTAAATCTATTAACTAGCTTTTTAAACAGCTAACTTGTATTTTATTTTACGAGAATTCTTTTTTATTAGGGTTCTCGAAAGATTGATTAATTTCTTAACTCACTTTATAATGGCTGTGGTTTTGTTTGTGGTTTTCCCAATAGTTTCTCTTTTATTTTTGATTTGATTTTTGATTTACTAATTATGTTTCTTGACTTGCTGACCACATTATAGCTATGACTATAATTAATCTAGTTTTGTATCTTATAAGTCGGGTATTAGGGGGTGTTGTTGTTATTGATTATTATATATATATATATTTATTTTCTGACTCTTGTGTTTTTTATCATTATTTTTTTCCTCGCAAAATACCATTTTTTGTTGTATTATCTTATATCATAATAGTTGAAATCCTCGTTCATTTTGCATCTTTAGTGTCAACGTGTGTTCTATCGGTCTATACAAGTAGCATACTGCTAATAATTTTGTTGCTTCGAAGTATGATAATTTTTTTCTAATGCACAGTGTTTCTGTTACATTTCCTTTTTCGTATGCTTCTATTTCCCCCACTACGTTTAGAGTTTTTAATAATCTTAAGTAATCTTCCTCACTATCTATTGTTATATTTTTTCATCTTCTTATATA
>CAZUOS010000005.1:13832-16499 GCA_964621415.1 uncultured Azospirillum sp. | reverse complement strand
GGCTGGCCCACAAGCTTGATGCCCTGGTGGATCTGGTCTATGTGGCGCTGGGGACAGCCTACTTAGCTGGATTTCCATTTAATGAAGCGTGGTCGAGAGTCCACGAAGCAAATATGAAAAAAGTGAAAGCTCTTCGCCCTGAAGATAGCAAACGGGGTAGTGTCCATGATGTGGTAAAACCCGCGGGCTGGGTCGCCCCGGACCTGTCTGACCTCGTCAAATAAAAAGATGTTTACTCTTTTGGGGTGCGTTCTTATAGAGGCCGCACTACCAAACCGGAGACACATCATGAAAGCTATTCTCGAACGGATCGAAAAACTCTTACGGCTGGCGGGGGGAACCTCGTCGCCGGAGGAAGCGGCATCAGCGGCGGCGAAAGCCCAGGAGCTGCTGACCCTGTATAATCTGGACGCCAGCGCCCTGGGCCAATCCGAACACCAGCGGGAACAAGAAAAGTTCCTCGGGGGATTTTACGAGTACCAGCGGGATATCTGGTCCTGGGTCGCGGAACTGAATTTCTGCCTGTACTGGACCCAGCGCACCCGGATGTATCGTCGCGGCGCGAACCGCTGGGTGACCCAGCAGAAGATCGTCGGAAAGAAAGTGAATATCGAAGCCACGAAAGCGATGGCGGGATATCTGCTCCAGGCGATCGATCGCCAGACGAGGATCTTCCTCGCCGACGGGATGAATGAAAAGGATATCCCCGATTTCGGAAAGCTCGTATCGAGCCGGCGGGCCATGTCCTTCCGCGAAGGCTGCGCCCAGTCGATCGTCTGGAAACTGTATCAGCGTCGCGAAGAGGCTCTTGAAAAAGAACAGGCCGAGGAATTGAAAGCCGCCCAGGCCGCGGCGGAAGCGGCGACGAAAGGGGTTTCGTCTTCGACGGCGCTGACCCTGGCTTCCCTGGTCCAGACCGAGCGGGATGCCAATATGGATTTCCTCTATGGCGAAGGCTGGTCCGCCCAGCAGAGAGCGAAGCGGGCCGAGGCTGCCCGGAAAGCCCGGGAGGAAGAAGAGGCCTACACAGCGTGGGCTCTGGCCCACCCGGAGGAAGCGGCCCGTAAAGAAGCGGAGCGGCTCAAGGAAGCCAAGTCCAGCAAGGGGCGAGGTTCCTCCGGTCCGAGGAAGGAAAGGGACTGGGGCGCGTTCTCCGTGGGCCAGAAGGTGGGAAAAACCATTGGCATTGATCCCCAGGCGGATCAGGCAAAGCGGGGGCTCCTCCAATGACCGTGTTCCGTTGCTACAAGGAAAAGAAATTCAATGCCCAGGCGACGACCCTCCTGGGCCACATCAACGGGATCATCGAACGGTACGAAGCGAAGGGATATTCCCTGACTGTCCGCCAGGTCTATTACCAGCTCGTGGCGGGCGGGCTGATCGAGAATAACACGACTTCTTATACGTCGATCCAGAAGCTGATTTCCGAGGGCCGCCTGGCGGGGCTTGTCAGCTGGACCGCGATCGAGGACCGGGGGAGGAACCTCCAAGGTTATCGGACTTTCGACTCGCCTGGCGAAGCCGTCGAGTCGGTCCGTTCCGAATACAAGATCGACATGTGGAAGAACCAGCGCTTCCGCCCGGAGGTCTGGGTCGAGAAAGCTGCCCTGGAAGGTGTCATCGCTCGTATCTGCGGAGAACTGCGGGTCGACTTCTACGCCACCAGGGGATATGACAGCCAATCTCAGTCCTGGCGGGCGGGCCGGAGGTTTGCGGACTATGTCAGTCGCGGACAAATCCCGATCGTTCTTCACCTTGGCGACCACGACCCCAGCGGGATCGATATGACGCGGGACAACCAGGAACGACTGTCCATGTTCGCCGGCTTCAATGTCATGGTGAACCGGATCGCCCTGACGATGGATCAGATCCGGATTTATAACCCGCCGCCGAACCCGGCGAAGATGACCGACGCCAGAGCGAAAGATTACGTCGAGAACTACGGCGACGAAAGCTGGGAACTCGATGCCCTTCGTCCGGAAGTGATCCACGATCTGATCCGGTTGGAAATCATGAAGCTGCGGGACGAAACGGCCTGGGCTGAAAGCCTTCACGAAGAACTCGAGGACAAACTCGTCCTTCAGGACGTCGCGGAGACTTTGTCATGAGAGTGATTGCCCATCCGGAAAAACGAGCTCGTCGGGGATTGCCCGTCGTTGAAGGGAATGTTTACACGAATGCCAACGGCCGACCTCACTATAAAATCGTCCTTGGGATTATCCCCCGGGACGAACGAGGCCGCCCATGGAATAATGTCGCCCTGCTGAAAGTCTTCGCTGACGGATCTCTGGCTGGATGCGCCATGGAACCGGAAGCCTACATGCGGGATCATCAGGACCTGGTGGGAAAGGTCAGCGATATGCCATCATTGAAAATCGAGTGGTTCGATGACGACGGTTCATGACGCAAACGAAACGAGAAGAATGCGGAAGGCGGCTGCAGCCGTCCTCCGTCTTCGGGGTCAAGGGATCACGCCGAAGAAATCCATCGATAAACTCTCTTGGTGGGAGTGTTTCCACCTGATCGAGGAGATTGATCGTGTTTATTCAGAACGAATGGCACCAGAAATACCAAAGACTCATGGAAAGAGCAAAAAGAAGGGTCCTCCGAAAAGGGGTCCGGTACGAAAGGCACCACATCGTTCCTAAATCTTTGAAAGGATCGAAC
>CAZUOS010000005.1:0-13732 GCA_964621415.1 uncultured Azospirillum sp. | reverse complement strand
GATCGAACACTATCGGGCACACAAATACCTAGTCCGATTTACGACCGGAAAAGATCAGATGAAAATGGTATGCGCCTTGCAAAGGTTCACGGGGGATATCCGGCGAATTCCAAGGGGGATAACCGAAAAAGAATACGAACGAGTCCGTCGGGCTCATTCGAAAGCAGTGTCTTATTTAATGAAAGGGAAAAAACGGACCCCGGAAGCGCTTAAGAATATGACCCTTGCTCAAAGAAAATATTTTTCTGAAAACCCCGGGCATTTTCTTGGGAAAAAACACACAGAAGAAACTCTAAAGAAAATGAGTCGGGTTCAGTCTGGACAAAATAATCCGTGGTATGGTAAAAAACACACAGAAGAAGCCAAGGCGAAAATCAGTGTTCGGTTTAAGGGGAAACCAAACCCACTTAACACCCTTCGTTTCAAAAACATACCACTCTCAGAAACCCATAAGAGGAGAATTAGCGATGGAATTAGAAAATGGTGGCAAGAACGAAAAATGGTCTCGTCGCTACATGGACCTGGCAAAACACATCGCTCAGTGGAGCAAAGATAGTTCGACGAAAGTCGGCGCGGTCCTGGTCGGCCGGGATCGAAGGAGGATCGCCTTCGGTTATAACGGATTTCCCTTGGGGATCAAGGACACTCCGGAACGGTACAACGACAAAGAAACGAAGTATCGACTTATTCAGCACGCTGAACGAAATGCCATGGACAACGCCACATTCGCCTTGGATGGCGCGACCCTGGCGGTGACACTGTTCCCCTGCTCCGAGTGTGCCAAGTCGATCATCCAGAAAGGGATCAGGCGGGTCTTGACTCCGCCGCTGCCGGACCGAGAACCCTGGGCCACCCAGGGGCGGCATTCTCTGGCCATGTTTGAAGAGGCCGGGGTCGTCGTAGAAATAATTTCGTAAAGGGGGTTTACAAGTCTGAGGGGTTTCATTACACGGGGATCGGGACCAGAACGGAACCGAGAACCAGTAACCAGGAGAACGAGATGACCACGCCGGAGACAGTGAACACAACGAAGCCCGATTTCAGCTCCATGAGCGGACCCCAGCTTCTGGACGCATATAATTCGTATGCGGTCAGCAAGCGCCGGGCGAAGTTCCAGAATTTGTCTGAAGGCATCCGCCGCTGCGAGCAGGAATATGCCGCATGGCTGAACCGCCAGCAGGAAGAACTGGACGCGGAACCTTCCCAGGTTTCGCCCATGGAGCCTGAAGAGGGTCCGACCACGACCGACGAAACTGAAACCCCTAACGAGGAAGATACTGACATGGCAAAGAGCGCCACGAAGAAGACCGCGGCCAAGTCGGCTACGGCGAAGAAGACTGCCACGAAGACGAAGCGGGCCGATACCCGGACCGCCGGCACTGGACGGGGTCGCCCCCGCCAGGGCACCACGATCAAGATCCTGACCGAGGGAAAGAAGAACCCCCGGCGCGAGGGATCGGATGCCCACGCTCACTTCGAAGCGATGAAGAAGCACTCGAAGGTTTCCGACTACTTGGACTCCTTCAAGGACCGTAAGAAGGCCAGCCAGTGGCTGTGGAACACGGTCCGCGACGGTCACGTTTCCGTCGAGTGATCCGGTAAGGTGATCCGCGGGGGGAGTACCCCGCGGCCCTTCAGCCCCCTACACGGTCTGCGGAGGAGCCCTTACAGGGGTATCCTCTTCAGGCCGTGCAGGATACTACCCACCAGAACAGGAGAACCCTATGGCACCCGGAATACTTACGGTAATGGCCCAGTCGATTACCGAGGCGGAAGACACGATCCGCCAATCCCTCGACCAGACCCTCAATAATCTATCCGCCCTGGAAAACACCCGGGCCAACGACCTGGCAAAGGCCGCCGACGAACGGGCGGCTGCTGAAGCGAACTACCAGGCGACTCTTCACAAGATCCAAGAAGAATATTTTGCTGGGGTCAATGCCCAGTACGCTATCCTGCACAAGGTTATCCAAGACCTCGGAGCGTAGGCTGTGAAGGATCTTTACCCGTCCCTCCGCGGGCAAGGAATGATTTCGATCGACGTTGAAACCTACGACCCGTCGCTGAAAGAACAGGGTCCGGGGTATCACCGCGACGGTTTCGTCGCCGGCATTGCTGTCGGAACGGAAGCGGGTTTCCGCAACTATTACCCGCTGGCCCATGAGGCCGGCGGGAACCTCCCAAAGACGAAAGTCGTCGGATGGCTGAAGGAACAGATGGCAATACCTGTTCCGAAAGTCGGTGCGAACCTTTTATACGATCTTGGATATCTTCATTTCCTCGGCATCAAGCCAGAGGGACCATTTTACGATATCCAGATCGCTGAACCCTTGTTGAACGAGAACCGGTTCAACTATTCCCTGGAAGCCTTGGCGAAAGATTACGAAGGGATCGGCAAGTTCGACGAGGAAATGGACGCCTGGCTGATCGAACATTTCGGAAAGAAAAATCCGAAAGGAAATATCTGGCGGGCGCCGCCATCGATCGTCGAACCGTACGCCATATCGGATATCGATCTTCCATTGAAGATCTTCGCCAAGCAGAAGCTTGAATTAGAGAAACAGGGGTTGTGGCCTCTGTTTATTCTTGAAAGTAAACTGATCCCCATGCTCCTGGCGATGCGAATTCGCGGCGTCCGGGTGGATCTGGATCAGACCGAAAAGATGAACCGGGAGCTAACCACCCTCCTGAAGAAAGAACTAGACACTATCTGGAAAACTGCCAAGCAAGAAGTTTCCGTCTGGGCTGCGAAAGATTTAGCTGTCCTCTTCGACACCCTGGGGGTCAAGTATCCCCTGACGCCGAAGACCAAGCAGCCGTCGGTGACGTCGACCTTCCTCGAGCGGTGCGGCCATCCGATCGCCGAAAAAATTCTCGAAGTCCGGAAACTGGATAAGCTCTGCGGGACATTCCTTCAGGGCTGTATTCTTGAAAGTCACTATAAGGGAAGGATACACTGCCAGTTCAACCAGCTGAAGGGGGAAGGCGGCGGAACGGTTAGTGGCCGGTTTTCCTGCGTGGCGGGCTGGACCCCCATCAGAACTCCCCAGGGGGAAATCCCGATCAATTGTATTGCCCCGGGGGATATGGTTTGGACCCACCGGGAACGCTGGCGGCCGGTCACTCACACCTGGCTAAAAGGCGAAGAACAGATGCTCGATATCCGGCTCAGTAACGGCCGGACCTTGACTTGTACGAGGAAGCATCGTCTCCTGACAAACGAAGGCTGGAAAACGGTAGGAGAAATCTATGAGCGTTTCCAAAAAGTGGATCAGCGATCCGGAGAACGTAAAGGCTGTCTTGAAATTATATCGCCAGGGCGATCAACCAATGCAGAAAATTGCCCAGACACTAGGGACGACCTGGCACAACGTCGGCGGGGTGATCAAAGAACATATGACCCTGGCCGAACGGAAAGCCTGCGGGTCACTTCACCACTCCGTATCGAAGACCAACGGCCCGAATGGAATGCGGGGGAAATTCCGGGACCAGCACCACAACTGGATCGGGGAATGCGATACGAAGAACGGATACAAGACAATCTTGAACGACGACTCGGAGCGGGTACCAGCGCATCATTATTCGATGCTGAAAGCTCTAGGGTTAAAAGAACTTCCTCCGGGATTTGTGATCCATCACATAGACAAGGACCCGTCGAACAATCATCCGGACAATCTGGCGATTGTAACTCCCCGGGGGCATGCACAAATTCATCGCTTATACAAGGGCGATCCGAAGTGGTTACGATCGAAGAAATTGAAATTAGCGGAGATTATCAAGTATACGATATAACAGTCGCTGAAGACGAAAGCTATGAAGCTTGTGGGGTCTTCTCCCACAATTCTAGTTCGCCGAATCTTCAGGTTATCCCGACCCGTACCGAGCTGGGCAAGCAGATCCGCGGCTTGTTCCTCCCGGACGAAGGTCAGACCTGGTGGAAGAAAGATTACTCCCAGATCGAATACCGTTTGATGGTCCATGACGCCGCTGGCCTGAACCTGCCAGGGGCAAAGCGGATCGTCGAAATTTATATGAATGATCCGCGGGCTGATTTCCACCAGGCCGTTGCAGACATGACGGGGCTGACCCGATCCCGGGCTAAGACGATCAATTTCGGTCTGGCGTACGGCGAAGGCGTCGATAAGCTCGCTGTCCAGCTGGGTCTGTCGAAAGACGACGCCGAACGATTACTCGAAGAATACCATCGCCGGGCGCCGTTCATGCGGCCGCTGTCGAAAGGCGCGTCGGCTCAGGCCGCATCGAAAGGGATCATCCAGACCCTGTTTGGAAGACGCCGCCGTTTCGAGGCCTGGGAGATTACCAAGTGGAACAAGGATGGGACGAAGGAACAGAAGATCTTTCCACACCGGGTGCCGGGTTCCCGCCGGGCTTTTACCCACGCTGCTCTGAACGCCCGCATCCAGGGGTCGGCTGCGGATATCATGAAAAAAGCGATGGTCGACGTCTGGGAGTCAGGGGTCTGCGATATCTTAGGTGTCCCCCAGCTGACCGTTCACGACGAACTCGATGGGTCGAAGCCAAAGGGTGCTAAGGCGAAGAAGGCCTTGGACGAAGTCACGGCCATCATGGAAAGGACAGTCAAGCTTCGGGTTCCACTCCTCGTTGACAGCGGCGAAGGGATCAACTGGGGTAAGATCGAATGAAGTGGTCGGATGCCGACATAAAAAGATTTATGAAGTACGTCGATATCCTCCCGAACGGTTGCTGGTTTTGGATGGGTGCCAGAAGCCGTGGACAAGGCAACAGGAAGTGGTATGGTACCTTCCACGTCGGAGGAAAATCCGTACGGGCTCATCGTTTTTCGGCTGTCGCGATCGGAGGACTAAGAGAGCCGCTGAAGGACGAGCACCGGGATCACACTTGCAGGTTTTCTCTTTGTGTGAACCCGGCCCATCTGGAAATCGTACATAAAACAGTAAACCAAGAAAGGAAGATGAACCGTGATCAAGGAAATTCTGAACAGCTACGCGATGTCGATGAAGAAGGTCTGGGAACACGATCGGACGAAGACGATCGGCGCATCTGAAATCGGTCTGTGCGCCCGACGGATGCATTGGACCAAAACCAATCGGAAACCTGACGAAGATCAGTCGGAGAACTACGGCGCTCTCCTTCGCGGGAACGTCATGGAAAGCTATTTCTGGGTTCCCGCCATGCAGAAGAAATATGGCAAGAACCTGAAGCTGTGCGGCAAGCAGCAAAAGACCCTCCAGGACAAATATCTGTCGGCGACGCCGGACGGCCTGGTGATCAACCAGCCGTTGAATGCCCTCGCATCCCTGGGGGTCAAAGATCTTCGTTCCGATTGCTTCGTGATTGAATGCAAGAGTATCGATCCGCGGGTCAATATCACGGAAGAGAAAGCCGAACACCAGTACCAGGTCCAGATCCAGCTGGGACTGATCAGGAAGCGGACGAAGTGGAAGCCCGAATACGCCGTCATTAGTTATATGGATGCGTCCTTCTGGCATGAAATCACGGAGTTCACGGTCCGGTTTGATCAGAAGGTGTTCGATGACGCGTACCACCGCGCGGAACAGACCCTGACACAAAAGTCGCACCCCCCAGAGGGGTGGATCGCCGGGGGCAAGGAGTGTGAGTACTGCCCCTTCACAAAGTCCTGTGGTATTATCCGCCGCAGTGTCCCGGAGTCAGAGGCTGCCGCCGATCCGCAATTCGTTGCTGAAATGACAGACCTCTGCCGGGAATATCGGACCTATACGGATCAGCAAAAAGAGATCGAAGTGAAGGCTCGGGAAATACAACACCAGATCAAGGAACGCCTGAAGGAAAAGGGCATCCGAAAAATCCCCAAGCTTGTAACGTGGTCCCCGCAAAAGGGACGGACGTCTTACGATATGGTTGCTATCCGCGAAGCCGCGGAAGCGAAAGGAATTGATGTGGAACAGTTCAGTACGGTCGGCGAACCCACTGACCGTCTGCAGGTCCTCATCTAAATGGATCGCCGCCCCCAGGGGTTGCGATGGCTACGGGGCATGATGCCTCGTGGAAAACAGGAGAACGGAAACAAATGAACGAAGTTGTGAAAAAGGAAACGGAACTGGAGCAGCAGGGCCTGGTCGAAATGAGCGGGAACTACTTCGAGCAGTACGGATCGATTGCCGCACAAACGGCGATTACCGGTACTCTCATCAAGTTCTCCAAGGGCGACTGGTTGCTCGGGCCGGACGAAGAGCCGCTTGACGTCGGTACGCAGTTCACTGCGGTTATGAGTGAACTTCAGATCGGCTGGATCAAGTGGGTCGACTCGAAGCCCGAGGAACAGATCATGGGCAAGGTGGCGGAAGGTTTCCAGCCCCCACGTCGTAAGGATCTGGGCGACACGGATGACACGGAATGGGACGTCGACTCTCAAGGCCGCCCTCGCGACCCCTGGCAGTTCTCGAACCACCTGGTTCTCCGCAAGGTTGGTACCGACGGAGCGGACGAAGACGACCTCTATACGTTCGCCACGTCCTCTCGCGGCGGTATCAACGCCATCGGAGAACTCTGTAAGGCCTATGGCAAACAGTTCCGCCAGCGGGCCGGCCAGTTTCCGATCATCGAACTCGGCGTCGATAGCTACGTTCACAGCAACAAGGAATATGGACGGATCAAGATCCCGCTCCTGAAACTGGTTGACTGGGAAGCGATCGCCCCGGATAAGAAGACGGAAACGAAGTCTGAGAAATCCGAGAAGTCCTCGACGACGAAACCCTCTGCCAAGAAGCCCGAACCTGAAAAGAAGGCTGCCGGCAAAAGCCGCCGGTAAGTTCTGATGTGAACTTGAGAGCGGGCTATGGACGCCCGCTCTTTTTACCCGGAGGGAGATGGTGAGAGAATTTCTTCAAGAGACGTTAGGGCGAACAGAGTCCGGCGAAATATATATCTGTTCGCTAGCAAATGAAGATACGGGGACACCCCGAGAAAGGCACATCGTATCCAGAGACCTGGATGCCATAGAGAGTTTCGTCGCGAAATGGGATAAGGCCGGTCGCGGCATGTTCTTCTGCGTCAGTACGATCGAAGGAAAAGTCCGCCGGAAGGACAACGCCCGATCGACGGTTCTGATCCATACGGATATTGACCTGAAAGATATTGAAGAGACTGCCGAGGAAGTTACCGCTGCCCTGGAGGACCTAGAATATAAACCGTCGTGGATCAATAGTTCGGGCCGCGGGCTTCACGCATACTGGGAATTGGATGAACCGACCGAAGATCTGGAACGAGTCGAGGGTATCCTTAAGGATCTGGCAGTCGCCGTATCCGGTGATAAGGCCGTCACCCATTGCGTGGCCCTTATGAGGTTACCCGGGAGCCACAACACAAAGAACGGCGCCTGGTTGGACGTCAAAACGATTTATCGAAGTAAGATCGTTTATACGATGGACGAACTTGAGGGCTGGCTTAGTTCAGCGGAACCACTCTTCCATTCTAAAGCGAAACCGAAGCCGGAGACCCCCGAACCGGATAACCCATTCCTTAGGCTTGCGGAACAACAGGCTTTCAAGCCGGCGATGAACGTCGACGAACGTCTGGCCGCGATGAAATACCATGGTGAAGGAGACACCGCGGTCCACGCCACTCAGTTATCCGTAACGGCGTCGATGATGTCGACGGGACATTCGATCGAGGAAGTCGTCTCGAAGGTCCTGGAGGCTACGAAGAAAATCGCTCCGGACGGCTGGAATTGGAAGGACGAGGAACGGGCCATCACAAAAATGTGCGAGGCCTGGCAGAAAAAACAAGAAAGGAAAGCGGCTTCCAGGGTCGCGGCGAATGGCGGTAGTGCCGAGGTTGTAAACCTGGCAGAGCGACGGGCCGAACGGGAGGCTGGTAAAGATCCCCCGGCAAAAAAAGCTAAGAACAAGGACCAGCACCTGATCCTCGGTCAGGGGGTCCTTGATACTCTGTCCAGCCGCAATGACTGGATCATGGTCATCGGTGATCAGATATGGCGGTGTTCGAATGGCCTCTGGTCCCTTCTCACATCGACAGAAGCCAAGTCCTGGCTCGATATGGAAATCGAAAGCGGCTGCCGGGTCCTTAACATTAAGTCGGTCCAACGGCTCGTAAACGAAGCCCGGCAATGGATACTTCGAAACCCGGATATCCATAAACAAGAGCACGAAATAAAATGGGATGACCACGGGAAAATTGCCACTCGGTCCGGGCTCCTTGATCCTGATACGCTCGAAATAGAAAAAATCGTTCCCAGTCATTACGTTCAGACCTGGATCGATTGCGAATACCAGCCAGGGGCAAAATGTCCTCTCTGGCTCCAGATGCTGGACGACTGTTTCAAAGGGGAAGCTGACACGATCCGATCGGTTCAAGAACTTTTCGGCGTCGCTCTGCTCCCGGAGAAACCGAGGACCCTCCGCCGAGCCCTCGTCTTCGTCGGTCCCAGTAACAGCGGCAAGAGTAACCTCCTGAATGTGATCAGCGGCCTTCTGACTAATAAACCGAATACGACGACTTTCGATACCCTGGAAAATCCACACGGGACGATGGACTTCCGCCGGAACGCCCCCTGGATACTTCATGAAGCCTTCGACCAAAGCAAGTGGCACCAGTCCGCGATTGTCAAAGCCCTCCTGTCCTCCGACCCGATCAATATCAATATCAAGAACGGCGCGATTTTCGAACACACCTACAAGGGAGCGGTTTTCTGGGGCGCCAATATGGACCCCCAGTTCAAGGACGCTTCGAAAGCCCTCGCGAACCGAATGGAAATCGTACACTGCCGGGCTTCATTCGACCCGGAGGTTCAAACAGGTCTCGCAGCCGAGGCAACAAAGCACGGATACGATAGCCCGTCCCGCTATATCCTGGACACCGAGAAATCCGGCGTCCTGAATTTTGCGATCGAAGGGATGCAGCGGGCCAGGAAGAATAATAGGATCAGCCGAACCGACGATATGAAGGAGTCTTCAGTTCGCCTTCAGAAGGCGTCGAACTTCCTCCAGCGGTTTATCGAAGAATGTTTCGAATTCGATCCGATGTCTATGGTTTCCCGACCCGATTTTACGACCGCCCTCCGCGCCTGGTGGGAAGAGGACCATGGCCAGACCCCACCATCTGAAGATGCGATCGGCCGGTCGCTGTCGTCGATGTACGAAAAGCGGATCGCCAGTGACAATACGAAACTCCGTTACAACAATATTCGATATTATGCCGGAATAAAGATGACCGAACAAGGACTGTCCTACTGGGAAGCCGAGTCAGGGGTCGCCGCTTCCACAGGCCGGTCCCGTCTGAGAATGTCAACCAACGCGGAGGATGTAAATAAGACCATACCGGAGTCGTGGAATAATTACCCAGTCATCAAAACGATGAGAGAGAACCACAGAAAATGAAATCGAACTATTCACCAACCGAGGAGAAATTGCTCCAGGTCCTTCGTAAGCGGAAGGGTCGCCGAATGACGACTTTAGAGCTCGTGGAAGAGCTTTATCCGAACCAAAGGGACCGCCCGCCATTCGTCAGGAACGGGGTCACGACCCTGATGAACCGCCTGATGCGGAAGACGAAGATCGCGAAAGAAAAATTCCAGATCCATCGCAGCGACCGTTCAGGCCCGTACCCCAACCAGTATTGGATACAGTGATGCAGGAACACTTTAAGCCTTTACGCCTATGGGACAAGGAAACCCGAACCCACTGCAGCTACCAGGTCGTCGAGTGTAGCCGCTGCCCGACGACGGAGCGTATAAAGGTTTCGACCCGCAGCGCCCTGCCGCCGGAAGTGATCGTGAAGCGGATGCAGGACAAGGGCTGGGGTATGGGCCAGCGGCGCCGGAACGACCTGTGCCCGTCCTGTGTGAAGAAGACGCCGACCCTGCTCAAGATCGCCGACTTCGTTCGAGCCCCCTGGGAGCCGACCGTCGAAAACAAGAAGCGGGTACTTCACGAACTAGAACTCCGGTACGATGTCCAGGCGGAACAATATAAGTTCGGGTGGTCGGCCGAAAAGGTCGCGGAGAAAACCGGAGCCCCCGTCGAGTTCATACATAAAGCCCTCAACGAATTCCGCGATATCCTTGTCCTCGAAAAGGACATGGCTTCGTTACGGGATCGGATCTTAGAGCTGAAGCGGTTATGACATACCAACCGAAACGGAAACCCCGCGAACACCAGAAGCGGGCTGAACAGTTCCTCGAAGGGAAATCTTTCGCGGCCCTCCTGATGGGCATGCGGACGGGAAAGACCAAGGTCGTTGTCGACGACTGGGGCAAGCTGGTCCTGGATAAGAAAGTCGACGACCTTCTAGTCATCGCTCCGGCCGGCGCATACCTCCCCTGGGCGGACGCTGCGAAGCTGGACCTGCCGGATGATATCCTCCGGGAAACGGAAATCTTCATCTGGTCTAGCGCCAGGGCTTCGACGAAACGCTTCCAGGGGGAACTCGAGGACTTTCGTGACCATCTGGGTCCGCGGATACTCCTGGTGAATTCCGAGGCGATCAGTGCGGTCGACGAAGCCCGGAAACTGTGCCTTGAATATCTGAGGCAGGACGGGATCAAAATGTTGGTGATCGACGAGTCGGTTATCATCAAGAACCGCGACTCGGAATGCAGCAAGTTCTGTGTCAATAAACTGAGTCCCCTGGCAGAGTTCAAGCGGATCTTGACGGGCCTGGTTTCCCCTCAATCGCCGCTCGACGTCTATCAGCAATACCGTTTCCTGAACGAAGGGATTTTCCCGGAGCCCTGGGGAGAATTCCGCGATCGTTATTGCGATATCCACCGCATTTGCATGCTTCACACGAACGTCGTCAAGGCGAAGTTTTCGAGTGTGTTCGGCCTGAGGAATAAGAACCTGCCACTGCCCAAACTCCGGGCCATGGCGAAGGTCTTCTGGCCGGATGATGGGACAGAGAACTGGCCGGACTGGATGATCCGGTCGAAAGTCTATGCGGCTCCGGAAGACATGAAACGAGATGAAATGGTCAAGGCGATCTTCCGCGCCGGCCGATACATCCAGAGCGTTCCGGTGATCAAGGGGTATAAGAACACCGAAGAACTTCACGACCGGATTGCCCCCTATTCCTTCCGGGTCCGGCTGGAAGACTGTTACGACATGCCGCCGTCCGATTATTCGTTCCGCGATATCGAGATGACCCCGGAGCAGTCTCGTATCTATACCGAGCTCCGGGAATTCGCTACGGCCCAACTCGCCGAACAGAAGTATGTGACCGCCCAGAACGTCATCACCCAGATCCTCCGGCTTCATCAGGTCCTCTGTGGCCACACGACGGACGAGGAAGGAGTCTTCCACGAAATCCCGGAGAACCGGACCGCGTCGCTCCTTCAGTTCCTGGAAGACTATGACGGGAAAGCGATCATCTGGTGTTCGTATGATCACGATATTCAGAAAGTATCTGCGGCCCTGAAGAATAAATTCGGCAAAGAGTCCGTTGCCCGGTTCTGGGGAGGAAACAAACGGACCCGTGAGGCGGAAGAAATTCAGTTCAAAGAAAATCCCGAATGTCGCTTCCAGGTCGCGACCCCTGATGCCGGCGGAAAGGGGCGGACCTGGGACGTGGCGAACCTTGTCGTGTATTACAGCTGCAAGGATAACCTGGATCACCGTGCCCAGTCGGAGGACCGGCCGAAGAACGTCGGGAAGAAGACCCCGATCGCCTATGTCGACTTCCGAGTTCCCGGGACCGTTGAGGATAAGATCCTGGACGCCCTGCGCCGGAAGGTCCGCCTGTCGGAGGTCATATCCGGGGACGACTTCCGCCAATGGCTCTGACCTGTCAGCATACTGATCGAGAGAGTGAAGACTGGTGCTGGCGCTGCGACCTGTTCCTGTCCTGGTCGCTGGCCTGGCGCCTTATGTCGATCGAACGCGGCGCCACCCCCTGGAAGACCCTGGCGGAAATGTATTGGCTTGAGTCCCGAGGGGGCATTCCCTAAGGGCTGCCAGCTTTGCGGAGCTTGCGCCTGGCGGCGATCCCGCTGGACCCCAAGGGGGTAATCCCCCGGACCCCTGGAAGCCCCCAGGGGGCACGCACCAGGCGAAGGGTGCGACCGAGGTGCGACAAATTTTGTCATATAAATATGTTTACTCTTTTGCCCGGGCCATTACATAGGGGTCATCCAACCAGGAGACCTACAGATGGACACCACCACCCAGATCCCCGTTTCCCTTCTGATCGAACCGATCCAGAAGGTCCTCGAAAAGCAGAAGGCCAGCCTGGCCGAATGGGGTAAGAAATTCGCTGACGATCCGGTCTATGCCCTTGGCTGGGCGGAAAACGTCTACAAGGACGGTGCGGAACATTATATCTCCGGCCGGATGTTCGGGGCTCTCGAATATCTGCTGAAGGAAAATCCCGAGGCGACGATCACCAGCCAGTGGTTCATCGATATTGCGACCAAGGAACTTCTGAATGCGGCGACCTCGATCGGCGGTTCGTCTTCGGTCAGCTCGAACCACCTCGAGAAATGCAAGGTCGAATGCCTGGCGATGATGGCCCGGGGCGATTATTTCGGGAACTCGATCATGCATGCCTTCTTCGATGTTCTCTGGGACTACAAAGCCCGCCAGGCCACGTACGTCGCATATCGCGAGGTTGATGTGAAGGAAGGCCGGAAGGTGATCGGTAAGACGAAGATGTTCTACACGGGCGAGGACACCTTCCGCCTGGATGCCAACCAGGCCGCAGCCCGGAAGTTCTCCTTCGACGAAACCCAGTCGGCCGAATGGATGGACTGGAAGACGAATAATAAGATGTCTTTCGAGAAGGTCGCGAAGGCCTAAGCGGGAAACCTTACTTCCTCCAGGGCGATCCCCTGGGGGAATTGGGGCAAGCCTGCCCAACCAGAAAGGAGACACGAATGGAAATCGTGATCCCTGAAGGCTATACGTTACCATAGAGGAGACCTGTACGATGATGACCCCAACCGTGACTGCCGGCGGAACGAGTCGCGAGTCGCTGAAGGAACAGTTCCTGGAAGCGAACCGGAAAGCCGGCGAATTGCTGAAGGCCTTAGCCTATGCGGCGCCTCATGCCCGGGACTACCCGAAGGACTTCGGAACGGCTGCCAAGGAACACACGGTCCGTCTCGAGTCGGTCCGGCAGATCCAGAACGAGATGATGCACCTGGCGATGGCGGTGGACTCATGAGCCGGGCAATCAAGATCGATCCAGTCGCCCGTACGGTCGAGGAAATCGATATCCCGCCGACCCACGATGCGGTCCGTCCGATCGTCGGCCAGGAGTATTTCGACTATGCCCGATTAGGCAGCGGCGTCGTCGCCCTGGTCGACGACCAGGGGCTGCGGCGGGTCGGCCAGCACTACTGGCATTTCCGGCAGTCGAAAGTCATGATGGCCGGGGTCGCGGTCATGTTCAGCCTCGGAACGGAGGACCTGGAGCCCCTGGATGACCGGGTAGGTCTGGAACAGACTCGAAGTTATATTGAATGGCTGGGGACGGCGGCAGAAGCCGAACAGGCCATTCGGAAAGGGATCGTTCATCGTCCGATGATAACGATGAATGATGAAGTCATCTGGGCATGGAGCCCTGATGAAAACCAGAACGGAGAACGGAAATGAAGAGTCGTTTTTGTGTGATTGCGGATAAGTGCCAGGGGAACCATACGTTCACCCGCACCTGGCGGGAAACCAAGGGGAATTATATACTGGACTCCCGAAACGGGCTATGGTAGTTATCTTCTCATGCAGAGGGCAATTCCGCC
>CAZUOS010000004.1:6814-16884 GCA_964621415.1 uncultured Azospirillum sp. | reverse complement strand
CAGTCGCTACTTTGCCGTTGCTGTCTTTAGCAAAGAAAGTGTTATCTTGCCCATCGGTAAAAAGTACGACCACCTTCATTGCCGAGGGGCGCGCGCTGGCGAGGAATGTCTCGGCTTTCTGGAGGCCCATAAAGCTAAGCGTGTTGCCCACGGCGGGCATGCTCATGAGATTGGCGTGAATTGTATTGTAATCCGCTGTTAGGGGAATGGCGCTGGTGACTCTATCCGTCCAGCGCACAATGCCTACGCGGTTACCGCTCAACTGACGCAGCAAATCATCCGCCACGAATTCTGCTCCATAGCGCAGCCCATTAATGCGATTTGGGCTTTTATAGGTATTGCCAATCACTAATGCACACCCCTCGGGCAAGCTACCCGGATAGATCGTCATGCAGGCGTCGCGCATGGCGATGGCATCGCCGGGCAAGAACGGAGCGTTCGTGCCAATATCTTGTGTCCCCATGGAGCCAGAATTATCGAGCACCAACAACAAATCGATCTCCTTGCGGTCCACTTTGATTAACGCTTCGGTATTGGCTTGTGGGGTCAGCTCTTCAATGCCTATTTGGCCAATAAAGGTTGTTGTAATTTGTGTGTGGGCGGTCACCCGTACCGTACTGCCAACATGGACTTGTGCTTCGGGGCGAGTGGCGCCCAGATACGTTTCTGGAAAATTGAGTTTGTAATACATTTGCGCCGCTGCTTCGCGCTCCGCATTAGTGGTGCCCGGCGGAAGCACAGCCGCCGCCAGCGCCGCGGCGTCCGTCGCTTGTTGCAGCTTGAGGCGCACCAGCTGTTGGCGTCCTAAATCGAACCCCGCGCCGGCGGCCGCGATCAGCACGGCGAAACAGACGGCAACGACGATAAGGATGGAGCCTTCCTGGGCCTGCCGCAGGCGTAGCCATGAACGAGATAGAGACATAGGCGACCTCATGGGGCTGGAAAACTCGGGGGTAAAGAGAGCATTTGACCCTTGCGTGGGGCAGTGAATGCATGCTTGGCATAGATGCGGGTGGAGAGATAAAAGCTGTTATTTCCGTCGCTCAGCGCATTCACGGCCTGTAACTGCTTCATCAGAATGGGGCGGTATTCGTAGAAGATCTCGGTCACGAGCATGTTGGTATTGTCGGGCATAACGGCCAGCAGATCATCGATCTCTTTGGGAAACTTGGTGGCGGTGCCCAAAACGGCAGGTGAAATATCGCTGGGTTGGTAGTCATTGACAATGCTGTGCACGCAATGGGGGGTGGGTTCCTGGTCGCAACCCGCCAGGGTATCCGCCCCGCTGGCGATTTGCCACTCGATGCGTTTGATGCCGCCTGATTTGAGGATGGAGGTGATGATGATCGCCTGGTCTTTCTTGCTGCTGAAGGTGCCGAGCACGCGGCTGAATTGTGGGAAGACATTATTGTTCATTTGATCGACGCTAATCTCGCCCGACTGACCTTTGCTGCTTGCCGGCGCATACTGCGCCACAATATCGCCCAGCATGAAGGGGGCACGTTCGAGCCGTTGCTGGATGAGCAGAAAGCGCGACATTTCCGTCGCGCCGAAAATCAACAGAAACAGGAACGGAAAAACAAACGCAAACTCCACCATTGCAACGCCCTGCTCGGCACGCAGGAACAAGCGAAGCGACCGCCCAAAGGCGGCGAGGTGGCGATGGGAATGGTTAGAACGGTTCATTCATGACCACCGTAGCAGAACTGAGGGTGATAACACCTTTGTCGCCATAGAAAGCGCCAAAGAAGGGAACTTGCGGTCGCCACAGATACGAAGCGCGAACCTCCACCAGATCGCCCGCAACGCCAATCGAAGTACTCGTGAGCGCGGCCGGTTTATCGTATTTGTTGGGGTTGCCGAAATGCTCGACCCATTGGCCGGGTGGACAGGTATCGGGGTAGGGATTATCGGGGTCTTGCAGGCACATGTCGGGAATCGAGGCCGCGCCCGTGCCGTTTGTCACCACGGCGGCGGTGACCAGTACCGAGTGCGCATGAATCATGTTCGCGGTGCTTTGTTTCACCAGGAATTGGAGGGTACAGACCCGGTCCGGGCAACCCTTCACCACGGCGCCGATCGACTCGCTGCGCGCGGCTTCCTGCACCGCCGATTCCAACGCAATGCTGGTGAACATCATCAGCCCGAACTCGACCACCGCCAGCATCATGGTGAAGAAGAGCGCGCCCACCACGGCAAACTCAACCGCTGTGGCGCCGCGTTCATCGCGCCACAAATCCTTCACGCCGTGTTGGTGCGGATGCTGCATGATCTGGTTACACTCCTGATCGAGATTGTAGGGCAAATTCGTTAATATTGGGTTAAGTTAAAGAATGCGCTAAATGCGATGGAACACCTGCCCGCGATGAATATACGCATGTTGGAGCAGGCCGCAGGCCATCAGGGTCGCCAGCATAAATGAGCCGCCATAAGACAAAAACGGCAACGGCACACCCACCACCGGAATCATCCCCATCACCATGGCGCTGTTGATGAAAATATGAATAAAAAACAACGCGGCCACGCCCCCAGCCAGCAATCGTCCATAACTATTACGGCCCGTCGCCGCCAGCCGCATCGCAAAGAACAGGATATTCGCATAGAGAATAAAGAGAATCAGCACCCCGGCGAAGCCCAATTCCTCGCCCAGCATGGTAAAGATAAAATCGGTTTGTTTCTCGGGCAGGAAGTCGAGCTGCCCTTGCGAGCCTTCGAGCAGGCCCTTGCCCCAGAACCCGCCCGAGCCGATCGCAATTTTTGACTGGATAATGTTATAGCCCGCCCCGAGGGGATCGGAATCCGGGTTCAGGAACGTGTGTACGCGTTGCTTCTGGTAGTCATGCAGAAAATGGTAAGCGATGGGGACGGCAGCGACGGCGGAAGCCAGCGCACCGGCAAAATACTGCCAGCGAATTCCGGCAAGGAAACACATGGAGAAGGCGATGACCGAGACAATCGTCGCCGTGCCGAGATTGGGCTGCTTGAGAATCAATCCCACGGGCACCAGCGTCAGCAGTAATGGCACAAGTAGCAGCACATAATGCGCCCGGCCCGACCATTGCACCCCCTGGAAATAACGGGCTAGCGCCAGAATAATCCCGATCTTCATCAGCTCCGAGGGCTGCAGGTTGAACACGCCGACACTCACCCAGCGTTGCGCCCCCAGGCCCATCACCCCCACCAGCGTCACCATCACCAGCAGCAGCAGGCAGGCGCCGTAAATGCTGTAGGAGAATCGCATCAACGCCTGCGGCGCGGTCGTCGCAATCAGCACCATCAGCAACAGGCCGAGCACCATCCGCGCGGCTTGTGGCAGGGCAAACACCGTCGGATCGCCGCCCGCTGCCGAATACTGCATCACCAGCCCGAGCGCGCCGAGCACCAGCGTCACCAACAATAGGCCGCGATGCATGGCCTGGGCGCGCTTAACGAATCGGTCAAGAAAGGAGCGTACGAGCATATAGTCTTTCCTAATGAAATTGGCCTATTTCTGTTGCTGGAGCAATCGTCGCCCGATCAGCGGCGAAAAATTTCCTTTAGGTAGCTCGGCTACCTAAAGGAAATTTCTCTTGCTGCTCAACCCAATTCGCTATGGCAGAAATAGGTCAATTTCATTAGGAAAGACTATAACACACACTGTGGCACAGTTAGGTTAGGTCTGCAATGCAGCGATGGGCGTGCGCGGCGCGAAGACAGGCCACTGGCACCGATTTGCCACGCTGCTTCGGAAACCAGCGACAGAGGGTTCTTTTTTCTAGGCGCGGCAGCAGGCTTGTGCTAGGTTCGGCAGAGATTTGGAACTCAAGCGTGGCGCAATATGTAAAAGAATTGGTAAAAAAATTAGTAAAGAATGGTAAAAATTGTAATCAATTTTTAACCTTTTCGTGCTAGCTTGGATTTTACGGGGGCCTGAATGCGAAGCCTGTGTCGGGCCCGGCGAACAAAGATAGTTGTGATAATAGAAGGAGATAACTATGCAACGTAGCCTTTCTGGTGAGAAGATTTTTTCCCTGGCCTTGGCGCTGGTGGTTGCTTACGCCCTGCTGCTTGTGCCGCACGAGGCATGGGCTTCAACCATTACGATCGGCACCGGTAGCAGTGGTGGCGGTGGCACGCCGTCGGGCATCAGCAATGTGCTCTGTACGGTGGTGGGCTGGTTCAACGGCACCATCGGTAAAGCGATTGCAACCTTGGCCATTATCGTGGTCGGCATCGGCGCCTTGATGGGGAAAGTCTCGTGGGGGATGGCGATCATCGTCGGCCTTGGGGTTGGGATCGTGTTCGGCGCGAGCAACATTGTGGATGTGTTGGGCGGCCAAGGCTCCTGCTAAGGCCTGGCACTGGCAAGACATGCCCGGCGTGTGGCCCGCACGGTCGCCCGCCGGGCAGTTTCCATAAAAGCACCCGCGTGGGGCAGGGAAAAATAGGCGGCGTGCAGAAGGTGTCTTCAGCGCTTGCGGCCTGCGCGTGAAGGAGAGCATGAGCGGCGCAATGTCTCGATTCATCCGCAATCATCCGAAGGAAGTCGCCGCGCAGGATCTCGAGGCGCTCACCCACATTGCCGACGATGTGATCGAGTCGGACTTTGTGCCTTATGCCTGCTTGTTCGACCCCTCGACCATTGTCACCAAAGACGCCGAATTACTGCAAACGCTGAAAATCACCGGGCTTGGCTACGATGCGCGCAGCCATGGCGATTTACGCAGCGCGGTGCGCCAGGCCATTGCCCTCTGCCTACCGGACGCACGCTATGCGGTGTGGTTACACACGCTGCGGCGCAAACAGCCCGCCGCCCACCGGCCCAAATATCCGGATGCGTTTTCGGGCAAGCTCGATGAAGTCTGGCGCGCCAAGCAACCGGCGTCGCTGCTCTATGCGAATGAACTTTATGTGAGCATCGTGCGCGCGAGCGAGCCGGTTTCGTTGCTGAATCGGGCGGTGTTTAAGCAAGCGCTGCGGCCACGTAAGGACCGGGCGGTGCGCCTGCAGGCGCTGGAAGAAGGCCGCGCCGAGCTGGCGCAGGTAACGCAAGCATTGCTATCGCGCTTGCAGCCGTTTGGCGCGCGGCTGCTCGGCACGGTGGAACGCAAGGGCATCTATTACAGCGAGCAACTGGAGTTTCTTGAGAAGCTGATTAATCTCGAGGAACGCCCGATGCCGTTGCCGGATCGGGACTTGTCGCAAGCCTTAACCAGCGGCGAGATTACCTTTGGCTATAATGCCATGGAGGTGCGCACGGCCGAGGGCGTGCGCCGCTTTGCCGCGCTACTCACTTTGAAGGAATATAAGGAATCGACCCTCGCGGGGATTGATCGCTTTCTCGAGATTCCGTGCGAGCTGATCATCAGCCAATGCTTCGATTTTGCCGGACGCGAGATGGCGCGCAAGGAATACGAAAAACAGGCCGAATATCTGCGCTTCAGTGGCGACCGCGAGATGGCTCAGTGGCTCGAGATCGAACGGCTGATGCAGGAAGGTGCGGGCAACGCGAAAGCGTTTGGGCAACAGCAAACCAGCCTGTTTTTAATCGCGCCGAGCATTCACCAGCTGGATGCCAACCTGCGTATGGTGCAGCGCGCGTTGAACCGTTTGGGGCTGGTGGTGGTGCGCGAGGATTTGCGGTTCGAGGAATGCTATTGGGCACAACTGCCCGCCAATTTCCCCTTTATTGTGCGCAAAAAACCCGTCGATACGGAGCATCTCGCGGGCTTTGTGAATTTACAGCCCGCCCCTATGGGTAATGCGGCGGGGTCGCCCTGGGGCGCGCCGGTGACGTTATTTACCACCTTGCAGGATGCGCCGTATTATTTCAATTTTCATCGCGGCGCGAGCGCTCACACGATTCTCACCGGCGCGCCGGGCAGTGGGGTGACGAGCTTTGCGCATTTCCTGTTGGCGCAGGCGCGCAAGCTGAATCCGCAGCTGTGGTATCTCGATGGAACCGGGCGTGGCAAAACATTGATCGAGGCGATGGGCGGCACCTACCACCAAGCGGCGGCGCTACAGTTCAACCCGCTGCAGATGGCGGTGACGCCGACCAACCGTGATTTTCTGGCCTTGTGGCTCTCCACCCTCATCGACCCGACTGGGGTACAGCTCAATGCCGCAACACTGGCCTTCCTTCAATCCGTGATCGATGCGGTGCAGCAGCGCCCGGTGGCCGAGCGGCGCGTGGGGCTGGTGGCCGCGATGCTGCGCGAGGCCGATGGGCTGATGGGCCGCGCCGTGGCCGCCTATGCCGAAGGCGGGCCCTATGGCACCTTGTTCGACGCGCCGGAGGATCGCTTCGCGGTGGCGCCGCTGGTGGGGTGGGAGCTGGCGCCCTATCTGGCAGATCCGCGCATCCGCGTGCCCCTGACCAGCTATGTGCTGCATCGCATAAGTGCGGCGCTGAACGGGCAGCCGACGCTGCTCGCGTTGAACGAGGGCTTCGACCTGCTCGACACGCCGCTCTACAGCATGCGCGTGCCGGGCTGGCTCGATTATCTGAGCCAGCAGAACGCCGCGGCGATGCTGATCACCCGCGCGCCGGAGCGGGCGGCAAGCTATGCCTACACGCCCGCCATTGCGGCGCGGGCGGCGACGCATTTCGCCCTTTATGATGCGGCGCCGGATGCAGGCTATAGCATGGGGTTTGGCCTCACCGCCCAGGAGGTCGCTACCCTAAGCCACCTGATGAGCAAGCCGCATCTGGTGTTGCAAAAACGTGGGCCGGAAGTGGTGGTGATCCAAGGGGCACTCGATGAGGTGCCGCCGGAATTGCGTCGCACCCTGGCGGGCAAAGCCAAGCCGATTGCCGAATCGCCTGCCGCGACGTTAGCCGCCTTGATGGGGGTGGTATGAACATGGCGTCCGCGTGGGGGCATTGCGGGACTGGCACCGAGGGGCTGGGTTTAGGATGCCGCCTGTGGCGCCACCTCTTCGCCCTGCGCCTGCCGCTCGTTGGGTTAGCGATGCTGCTGTTGGCCGATTCTGCGCTGGCGGCGGGCAGCGGCGTGGTCGGTAGTTTTAGCTGCTCGGCAGGCAAGGCCGTGGGGCAGCTTTATAACAGCAACGTCACCTGCCCCACCACCATCACCATGGAGACGTTCTTTTCGTTCCTCGTCTGCAACATTGAGCAGCTCTCGAGCAACCTGATGGGACAGATGTATTGCGGCATGCAGCAATCCCTCGCGCCACTGGTATGGTCGATGGCCACACTCGCCGTGCTGGTGTTTGGCATCAGCTTCACCTTTGGTATGGCCCCCATGCGTGGCGGCGAAGCCCTGTTGTTTTTACTGAAGATCGCCTTCGTCACCGGCTTTGCCACGCAGGCTGAGAGCCTGGTGGGCGTGGGCTACAATCTGCTCATCAGCGGGATTCGTGATGGGGTGGCGCTGGCGGTGGCGGGGTTTACCGGCACCAGCGGCGCCTCGAGCGGCAACGACGTGTATAAACTGCTCGATGGTATCCTCGCCAAGTTCTTCCATTTCGTGACCGACAGCATGAAGCCCGACAAAAGCGTACCCGCGACGGATCTGGCGGCGATTTATCAGTCGCGCTGCAAAAACGCTATTTTCGCGGTGCTGGCTACGCTCGGCGCGGTGTTCCCCATGCTCAGCTATCTCGGGCTGGTGCTGATGGGGCGCATTGCCCTCACCCTTTACCGCGCCGTGTTCGGCTATCTCTATGCGCTGGTGGGCATCACCTTCCTGATGGCGCTCGCGCCGATTTTTATTTCCTTCTATTTGTTCAAAACCACCCGCAGCTTCTTCGATAAATGGGTCGGCTATCTGGTCTCGCTGGCGTTGCAGGCGATTTTACTGTTCAGCTTTTTGGGCTTTATCCTCTCGATCAATCTCAACAGTGTTACGTCCAGCCTCACCAACGTGATCGTCTATCGGGCGCAGGGGGTGGAGACCCCCACCTTCCGCCTGCCCTGGCAATACTGCACCCTATGCGAGTTCAAGGCCTATTATAAAGGCACCAACACCCCGATCGATCTCACCCAGTCGAACGCGGATATCCTGAGCTCCGAGCTGCGCTGCAACGATACGCCGCCGAAACCGATTGATCTCGATACCGCCTTCGCCCCCGATAAGAACGCGACGGTTGCCAATGTCTTCAGCAACCTGCTGCTGCTGGTGGGCAATAGCCTGGTCACCCTGATCGCGCTTGCCATTCTGGTGGAGCGGCTGTTGGCGATGATTCCCTCGCTAGGTCAGCGCCTGGCTGCGGGCATGGGCGGCAACTACGCCCCCTCGATCGGCGGGGCGACATCAGGCGGCGGGCCGTCGTTCGGGGCGATGGGCGAGTCGTTCTTCACCGATTTCGAGGCTGGCTTCCGCGACCGGATGGCCACCACGCCACTGCGCGGTGGGCAGGATGGTCGGTCGCGCAGCATGGCCGACTATATCGGCACCAATAATGGCGTCGCCCGTTCGGTGGGTGCCCTGGGCGAAGGCCTCAAGTCGATGGTGGTGGGCCGACGCGGGGTAGATGACTCCGGAATCACGGGCCACCTCAAGAAATGGCTCTCCGACCCAACCAACTTTGGACAGTAGTGCCCAGATGCATGATTCGTTCAAAGGACTATAGGAAAGACGATAGACGTATGACCCAGATCACCATTTTGAATGGCCCGAACCTGAACCTGCTCGGCACGCGCGAGCCGGGAATCTATGGCAGCACCACGCTCAAGGATATCGAGGCGCTATGCGTGGCCGCGGGCGAGCGGTTGGGGGCGACGGTGGTGTTTCGACAAAGCAACCACGAGGGCGATCTGGTGGATTGGATTCAGGCCGCAGCGGGCAGCAGCCGTGGCCTCATCATCAATGCCGGGGGCTACACGCATAGCTCCGTCGCCATCCACGATGCGTTGCGCGCCTCGGGCCTGCCGATTCTCGAGGTGCATCTCTCCAACATCTACGCGCGCGAGGAGTTCCGCCACACCTCCCTCATTTCGCCGCTGGCCAAGGGGGTGATCTGCGGCCTCGGGCCGAAGGGCTATGTGCTAGCGATGGAAGCGCTGATGGGATAGCCGACCATGGCCAAGAAGCCGCGCCCCCCCGCTATCACCGCCGACCAGCTGCTGGCCGCTTATGCTAACGGCTATTTCCCGATGGCGCTGAACCGCCAGGACGCCGACCTCTACTGGTTCTGCCCCGAGGAACGCGGCGTGCTGCCGCTCGATCGCTTCAACGTGCCGCGCGGGCTGGCGCGTGCCATGAAAAAGCGCGATTACCGCATCACGGTCGATCAGGCGTTCGAGCCGGTGATCCGCGCCTGCGGCACCCTCACCCCCACCCGCCGCGAGACCTGGATCAACGAAACCATTGTGCGGCTCTATACCGAGCTGGCAGGCAAAGGCCGCGCCCACAGTATCGAGGTGTGGTATCCGCGCGCGGCGGTGCCCCTGGCCGAGGATGGCAGCCTGCCGGTAGTCGTCACCGCCCCGGATACGGGCGAGGATTACGTGCTGGCGGGCGGGCTTTATGGGGTTTCGCTCGGCCGTGCGTTCTTCGGCGAGAGCATGTTCTCGCGCGCGCCGGATGCCAGCAAAATTGCCCTTGTCTCGCTGGTGATTATCCTGAAGGAAGCGGGCTATCAGCTGCTCGACACCCAGTACGTGAACGAGCATCTGCAGCAATTCGGCATCGAGGCCTGGAGCAAACGGCGTTATTTGTCGCACCTCGCCAAGGCGCTCGAGCTAAAAGCGCTTGACCACGGCCAGCGCTTTACCGATGCTGCCGCCCGAATCTATAGCCACACCATGAAAGGAACCACACCATGAGCGACGATGAACCCACCCGTGATTGCAACGGCACCCTCTTGCAGGATGGCGACAGCGTGACGCTGATTAAAGACCTGAAGGTAAAAGGCGCCAACACCACCCTCAAGCGCGGCACCCTCATCAAAAACATCCGCCTCAGCTACAATCCGGAAGAAATCGAGTGCAACGCCGAAAAGGTCAAAGGCCTGGTGCTGCGCACCGAGTTCCTGAAGAAAGCGTGAGGAAGTCGTGAGTGGCTAAAGATGTTCCTCGTGCGAATACATGCCATACCGCTCGCGTAGCTCTGCTTTCAGAGCAT
>CAZUOS010000004.1:0-6714 GCA_964621415.1 uncultured Azospirillum sp. | reverse complement strand
TGTTCCTCGTGCGAATACATGCCATACCGCTCGCGTAGCTCTGCTTTCAGAGCATCGTCGGGCGCATCCCACCCGCGATACAGAATATCGCCGTAATCTTCGAGTCGGAATCCGGCGTCTTTCTCGAGGGCATGCAGGAACGCCACGCGCTTTGCGGGAGGTATCTGGATGATGAAATAACGCGGTTCCTCATTCAAAACGACGCGTACATCATAAACCAGCGCTTTTTCACGAGTAATCTGCTCTGCAAAAACTTTCATACCATTACCCTCTCGCAGGTAGTTCTTTGGCAGCCGCCGCTGCCAGGCTGCTATCAGCAATCGCTGGGCCAGCACCTGCCGGGATTATAGTGTTGTCTTTGATTTCCTCTTGGTTGTCCTTGTACATTTTGTCGATGGCGTCGCCAAGCTGTTTCACGGTTCGCTTGTTCAGCTGTGTCGCAATCTCGCTGGGTCTAAATATGGTTGCCAATGCCACTAATTGTGGCAGGTGCTTGTGAATGGTTTCAATCCCTGTACCTAAGTTTTTCCCTGCGCCCGAGAGAATGCTGGAAAGATTGGAGGCCTCGAAGAGCCGACCGTCTGCAATATTCTGATTATAATCTTTCTCTGGATCGACGACAAGAGCCCTAAGTTTGCCGATATTACCAATCAATGCCTCGATGGCTGTGCCTAAATCCTTTCCGGCACCATTCAGCATGCTGGAGACGTTCTTCGCATTGAACGGGCCGTCGTCGATGAGTTGTTGCAGTGCTTCTCTATTCTCAAGCAATGCCGTGATGGCTGTGATTAAGCCTTACTTGCCATCATTATCGATTAAGTGGTTCCTGTTCCTATTCTGACATGCACTATGCAGCATGCTGGCGACGCTTGATGCATTGAACGGGCCGTCGTCGATGAATTGTTTGAGCGCCAAGCTATTGGTGTGAAGCGCAGTGAGGGTATCGGGTAAGCTATCTCCTGAACCACTGAGTATGCTGGAGATGTTCTTTGCGCTAAACCCTGCGTCCTGGAGATCAAGAATGCGTGCCGCATTCTTCTCAAGCGTAGCGCGCACAAACTCTAATTGTTTGTTTGAAGTATTGCTACCCCTCCCCGCAATGCTGGAGATGCTTCCATCCTCAAAGGAAATTTCTCTTCCATTATGAACAATCTCGAGCATGCTCTGTCCCTACAAACGAAAATCAACCAACTATATGATTTTGCTCTTCAAAGTATAGCCGATAGGCCCGTTAGGCCCAAGCATCGTTTTATGAAGATTGTATGACGGGGCGCAGCCGATTTGCTAATCGCCTGCCAGGGATCGATTTTTTGCTCTGCGCGCGGGCAGAATGCCCCACAGTGCACGCAGGCGGTGGTGGTCCCGGGGAGATTCGAACTCACCGACCCCTCGTTTAGGAAACGAGTGCTCTATCCAGCTGAGCTACGGAACCACAGGGCCGAGGGTAGAGGCGGCGGGGCGGAAATGCAAGCCGCGCAAGCGGGTCTATTGCCCACTCACTTTCAGCATGCTGAGGTAGAACAACGTCGCGGCGAGCAGCAGCAGGGCCACTGGACGTGCCTTGTGCATGGGGAGCGGGGCGATTGAGGTCGCATATCGGTGCAAACGAGATAAGGGCTATATGCCGAGCGAGGCGGAGCTAAAGCAATTTGACAGGCTAGCGCAACATCTATGGGAAACGCACACCACCGCCCAATATATCGCCCGCTTCCTGTACCTACGAGCGAACGGCGAGCCAGAGGGTGCCAAGAAATTCACTGATGCGGAGGTGTTTGATTATCATTATCCAATATAGGAGCAATCATGTTACTTTTTCTTTATCAATAACGTGGTGTCTATAGAGGAAACCATTGGCTTTTCATTTCCTGTTTCAAATTCTCCATTCACACTATTTATGATTAGGCGAATAGTTAACTTGGAAGATTCTTTTTGCATAAAAAGGTTCTGGTCACTTGCATGATTCTTGGCTTTTTCCGTATCAAGTTTTTTGATTAGGTCTTCCAGCCCAAAAACAACTTCTTCATTTGTATCGCCCAACTTTACTACATAGTTACTGCTAGAAGGTTCCAGCTTTACGGCTAATTTTATAGCGCCGTTATCTAGCGCAATATCTTTTGTGGAATTCGTTTGGCTAGCTGAATAATAGCCTACATTAACAAAGTAGTCGTACCCAGAAATATTGAGATAGGCCTGATTTTTCCAGTTTCCATCAAAGGTAAAATGATACTGCGGCTTGGCGTCCTCTTCCCCTCGGCGATTGTACGACTCAACGTAACCAATTCCCATATCTTGTAAAATCTCCTGAGCACTAAGATATTCGGATTTCCTAGCAATATGAGCATTTGGAACTGTGTCAAACCAAGGCTTGATGCGTGTTTCCTTTTTTGTATTTACGATATAGTCTGTTATGGAACTAATCGCGATCCTATCAGCATGACTCAATACCTGAGGCGAGATTTGTATTTTACCATCAACAAGTACATGGTTCTTCTCGAGTATATTTTGTAGTCTTGCGAGCTGGCTTCTGGCTGATACGTTAACTGCGCCCCAAGGGCCAAAGGAAGCAGCAATCAGTAACGCCACCACACTAAAAAATACAAATTTCGGTGACTGTTCGCTGCGTCGCGTTATTATAAAAAATGCGGATAGTGTGAGCCATATTAAGCATAAAAGAATAGCATAGCGCTCTTCGGTAACGCCGTACTCATGTATGCGTACCCCGATGCTTACGGCCAACAGGAGCAACGGCAGTAATAATATTTTAAAAAAATGGCGGCTGAATAAACCAATTATTCCCTGACTTTTATGCAAGGGGTAGCTTGCTAAATATGCAACTATACCAGCGCATCCGAACGCAGAGACTAGATAAGCTACTCCACCTTTCGGCAAATCCCAGGTAATAAGAATTTTTGCTGCATAACCGTAAAGAATGACCATGTAAACGCATAGCAGCGGCAGCGCGATGTACGATAAAATAACTTGAATCGCTTTTGGGTAGTTTGTTTCCTCTACATCAAATCGAGTTGGAATGCCCGCCATTGCCAGGATCGGCGAAAAAAGCGTAGCTATCACTAACCAAATGTCGCCATAAATGTTACCGTAAAATTTGACGCCAAACAAAAAATCTAAGCTAGCAATGATAGCAGTAAGCCCCAAGTATAAGATGATCGCTGCCAAAACGGTGAAAAAGATGCGAATCCAAAGGCGATAATTAAATTCCCACACTTGTATGCTGGAAGAGTGGTTACTAAAAAAAGGCGCTATAAAGATGCTTAAGAATAAGCCCGCCCCCAAGAAACCAAACGGCAACGCTATATCGGGCGAGGTATAGAGATACCAAGACATAACGAGGAAAACGGATGTTCCTATAGCATAATAGCGGTTTGAGTGCCAATCTCGGGCTTCAGCAAATAATTTCAGGGCAATAAACCAAAAGCAGCCGCAAAATAAAATTGCCAAATAAGTTCCTGTAATGCCGTGTTCGGGCCACTTGCTGATGGAAACGATGCAGAATAATAGGCTGAGCAATGATGGTATAGGGAATCTTTTCAGTGCCAATGATGTGCTTCGCATTAATGTTTGGGTGGCGTTTTTAAGCATAAAATTTTTCATAGCATTTGAGCCTGCACTATAGCGATAATGTCCTTCAATCAAAACACTTTTATAATCCGAGAAGTGCCGCTTAAGAAACCAAGCGATTACCTCCCGCCACTCGCCAGAACATGGCAAACGATGCCCCGTAGATGCCCCCGCTGATATACGCCAATGCGGTGCGGAAGGTCTTTCGATTGTAATGCAAAAAGAAAATGGGCAGAGAGTTACGCCTGACCCGAAGTTTAGGAAACGAGTGCTCTATCCAGCTGAGCTACGGAACCACAGGGCCGAGGGTAGAGGCGGCGGGGCGGAAATGCAAGCCGCGCAAGCGGGTCTATTGCCCACTCACTTTCAGCATGCTGAGGTAGAACAACGTCGCGGCGAGCAGCAGCAGGGCCACAAGCCAGAAATAGTTTTTGCTGCGCTTCTCACGGTGGGTGTCGCTATGGGGCATGGGGAACTCCTTGGGTAACGGATCGTGAGCAGTTTACATGAGTGTGGATGCAGTCACAGCGTCATCCTGAACTTGATTCAGGATCCATCAAAGCCGCGATCAGCGGCGGAAAGACTGCAACGATTGCATATGCTCCGTGTCAGCAGTTTTTCCGGCGCGGACGCGCCTTCGATGGATCCTGAATCAAGTTCAGGATGACGCTGTGCCAACGTCGTGCTTTGCGGCACATCTGTGTATAAGCAATAGCGTCATTGATTCCTGCCGCAAAACGCGCTAGCGCTCAAGTGAAATCACTTCACGAGGATGTATGCTGACCCCCATTTTCTCTGCTAAAATTGCTGCTGGCAAAACCCCGACGGCGCTCGCCGTGCTGGTGACCGACGATCTCGCGCTTGCCCACGCCAAGGCGGCGCTCGGCAAGGCGGCGAGCTATGTGGAAACGGCGCTTGCGGCCGCGCAGTATAAAGGCAAAAAAGGCGAAGTGCTGAGCCTCATCAACCCCGAAAAATCGCCCTCGCATGTGCTCGTCATTGGCCTTGGTAAAGCGGCGGACGTGAAGGCGCTGACGCTCGAGGAAGCGGGGGCTTCGGCCGTCGCGGCAGCGCTTGCAGCGAAAGTGGGCGCGCTCGAGATTGTGGCGGCCCTGCCCAAGGGCGTGAAGCTCGATGGCGTGAAAGCCGCTGCGCACCTGGCGTTTGGTGCCAGCCTGCGTAGCTATCGCTTCGATAAATACCGCACCAAGGAAAAGCCGGAAGATAAGCCGAAGCTGAAATCGGTGAGCGTCATCACCGCCTCGGGCGACAAGGCGAAGGCCGCATTCGCGCCGCTCCACGCGCTCGCTGAGTCGGTGGCGTTCGCACGCAATTTGGTCACCGAACCGGGCAATATTCTGCACCCGGAAAGCTACGCGGCGGAGTGCAAAAAACTCAGCGCCGTGGGCCTCAAAGTCGAGGTGCTGGGCGAAGCGCAAATGAAAAAGCTCGGCATGGGGTCGCTGCTTGGCGTCGGCCAAGGTTCGGTGCGCGAATCGCAACTGGTGGTGCTGCAATGGAACGGTGGCAAAAAGGGCGAGAAGCCGGTGGCGCTCGTTGGCAAAGGGGTGACGTTCGACACGGGCGGCATCAGCATCAAGCCCTCGAACGGCATGGAAGACATGAAGTATGACATGGGCGGCTCGGCCGCCGTGGTCGGCACCATGCGGGCGCTCGCGGCACGTAAGGCGAAGGTGAACGCGGTGGGCATTATCGGCCTGGTCGAGAACATGCCGGATGGCAACGCTCAACGCCCGGGCGACGTGGTGACGAGCATGTCGGGCCAGACCATCGAAGTGCTGAATACGGACGCCGAAGGCCGCCTCGTGCTGGCCGACGCGCTGTGGTATTGCCAGGATCGGTTCAAGCCCAGCTGCATGGTCGATCTCGCGACGCTGACGGGAGCGATTGTGGTGTCGCTCGGTTCGCACCGCGCGGGCCTCTTCAGCAATAACGACAAACTCAGCACGGCGCTTTCGGCAGCGGGTGATCGCACCGGCGAGCGTCTCTGGCGCATGCCGATGGGCGATGAATACGACCGCATGATCAATTGCGACATCGCCGATATGAAAAACATCAGCGATGGGCGCGAGGCAGGCTCCACCACGGCGGCGCAGTTCCTCCAGCGCTTCGTGAATGATGTGCCGTGGGCGCATCTCGATATCGCGGGTGTCGCCTGGGCGAACAAGCCCGCCACGCCGCTCACGCCCAAGGGTGCGGTCGGCTGGGGCGTGCGGTTGCTGAACGATTGGATCGCCGAAAGTTACGAATAAGATGGAATGCGCGAATGTGGGAATGCGCGAATTTCCCGCATTCGCTTTTCGCGTATTCGCGTATTCGTGCGCCGCTATGCCCCCCATCTCCTTCTATCACCTGCTCTCCACCAGCCGCGAACGTGCGGTGCCGAAGCTGATGGAAAAAGCCCTGGCCTCGGGCGCGCGGGTGGTGGTGCTGGCGGGGAATGAGGCGGCACTTAAAACCATCAGCGATGCGTTATGGACCGCCGACCCGGCGAGCTTCCTGCCGCACGGTGGTGCCCGCGATGGCCACGCCAGCGAGCAGCCGATTTACCTGACCCTCGCCGAAGAGAACCCGAACGGCGCGAGCATCCTCTGCATCCTCGATGGCTCGTCGCCCGAAACCATGGCGAGCTACGCCAAGGTGCTCGACGTGTTCGACGGCACCGACGAAGCCGAAACCGCCGCCGCCCGCGCCCGCTGGACGCGCTATAAGCAAGCGGGCTATGCG
Organism: uncultured Azospirillum sp.; assembly: GCA_964621415.1. Classification (GTDB taxonomy): domain Bacteria; phylum Pseudomonadota; class Alphaproteobacteria; order Rickettsiales; family UBA3002; genus QFOX01. Next base: position 387 of record CAZUOS010000004.1, on the reverse strand, counting down.
CTGCAATACGTGAAACAGCAACCGAGCGGCAGCTGGAAGATCGAGATGACGACCGAAGCCGCTGCGTAATACCGGCCGTATTATCAACGGCCCGCTGGCAGGCAACCCACAATAACTGGCGCACCCGAGACGATTCGAACGTCCGACCTTTGCCTTCGGAGGGCAACGCTCTATCCAGCTGAGCTACGGGTGCGTGGCGGGGTTGATACACGGCCGCGCCGCGAAGTGCCACATATTTTCTTAGGCGAGGCGATTTCTCGTCAGATGGCGTGGGGCGCGCGCTGCGGGCGCGGGTGCGTGATCCACAGTGTCAGACACCATAATGCCCACGGAGCATTTCGCGTTTGCGGCCAAATCCCTGAACTTTCTCGACCGCGAACCCCGCTG
>CAZUOS010000003.1:0-17663 GCA_964621415.1 uncultured Azospirillum sp. | reverse complement strand
AGCATTTTTTTGCTGCGATGCAGTATCTGCTGCAGCATGGCTTCGGCCAGCGTTGCGGTTTCATGCGCGCGCGGGCGGTAGGCGCCGCCATCGATTGTGGTCAGCAGATCCGCCAGCAGCTGGCTGCGCAGCCACGGCGCCAGCCCTTGCCAGTGCGCCACATCCAGCATCGCCTCGCCCGTGGGCATCAGCCGAACGCACTGCAGCGCCGCTTCGGCCAAGGCTGCGTCGCGGGCGCGGCGTTCGGCCGCCCCTCGGGCGATTTGCGCCGTACACGCGGCCACGGCCGCCGGGTCGTCCGCCAGAGCAGCTCGCATACGCACGCGGGCAAAGTGCGGGTTACGGTTCGAGGGGTCCTCGATCCACCCCATCGGAATGCTGCGCAAAAAATCTTCGAGTTCGGCGCGTTCCATCATGAGCAGCGGGCGCAAAAAACGCACACCGCCATGGTTGCGGGTGCGGGCCATGCCGCTTTCGCCATCGGCCGTATCGCCGCGCGCTTGCTGCATCGCTACCGTCTCGCGGTTATCGCCCGCCTGATGCGCCAGCAGGCAGTGTACCACCCCTCGCGCACGGCACCAGGCGGCCAGCGCATCGTAGCGCCATTGGCGGGCACGTTGCTGCAGGTTATTCCCTGCCTCGACCTGTGTGGGTGTCAGGATGTGGTGGGGAATGCCCTGCGCCTGCATCAAGGCCGCAACCTGGGCCGCCTCTGCGGTTGATTCCGGCCGCAGGCGATGATCGACCGTCAGGGCGACGAGCGTGCCGCCGCGCGCCGCAACATAGTCGCGCGCCAGCAAGGTCAGCGCCATACTATCCGCCCCGCCCGAGAGGGCAACCGCGAGTGGAGAGGTCAGAGGTCGGGGATCAGGGATCAGGGCGTCCAGCGCCGCCGCAAACGCCTCGTATAGCCCCTCGCCTCTCGCCTCTGGCCTCTGGCCGCTTACTTGCATTGCAGGTTCATGCGCGCTTCGGTCGCTTTCGCGGCCGTGCGGCTGGCGCTTTCGCCATATTTGCTGACCACTTGCTGCAACACCACGCAGGCCTCGCTCACGCGTTTGATCTCGGTGAGCGAGAGGGCCAGTTTATAGAGGTTATCCGGCGCTTTCTGGCCCTCGGGGTTCACCTCGAAACCTTTGCGGAAGCTCTCCGCCGAGCGGGTGTAATCCTTGCGCGCATACTGGCTTTCGCCCAGCCAGTAATAGGCATTGCTGGTGAGCGGATCTTCCGGATATTTCTTCACGAACGTATCGAAGCTGGCGGCGGCTTCGCTGTATTTCTTTTCGCTGATCAGCTTGTAGGCATAGGAATAATGCGCGTTCGAATTGGGGAAGTCTTTGCCTGTCAGCGCGCCTTTTTCTTCGTCCTTCTTCGCTGGTTTTTCTTTTTCGGGCTGGTAATTGGCGGGCTTGCTTGCGTCCACCGTTTTGGCTTCCGGTGCAACCACCACCGCTTCGGCAGCCGGCGAAGCGACAGCTTTCTGTTCCAGCGCCCGCAGACGATAGTCCACATCGTCGTTCAATCTCTTGAAATTATCGGCGGTTTGCTTGTTCTGGAACTGCACCTGCTCCAGCTGGCCGCGCAGCTTGCGCATTTCTTCCTCGAGCTGCGCCACGCGCATCTGCACTTGGCCGCTCGGCGCTGGCGCGCCCGTTCCATCCGCCGAGCTACCCCCGCGATAAACTTGCTTTTGCACGAACGAGAGGTCGCGCTCCAAACGGTCCAACCGCTCAGACAGATCGCCGTCATCCTGCGCCATTGCCTGCGGGGCAACCAGCACCATCGATAGAACCAGCGGCATCAGCCAACGCTTCATCTTGCTCTCCTTCGGTTTACGGATTTCTCGCTAGCAAGTTTTGCGTGTCGGTTCAAGCCTTGGGGAAATAAAAAAACCCGCCCGGAAATCACCGGGCGGGTCTCTCAACGAAACTGGATCGCGAGGCTTAGTTCGCGATAACCGTTACCGCACGGCGGTTCTGGCTCCAGGCGCTTTCGTCGTTGCCCGTTACAGCCGGACGCTCTTTGCCGTAGGAAACGGTGCTGATGCGGTTTGCAGCCACACCTTGACCGACGAGGTAGCTTTTCGCAGCCGTTGCACGACGCTCGCCCAGGGCGATGTTGTACTCACGGGTGCCGCGCTCATCCGCATGGCCTTCAAGGGTGATGTTGACGTTCGGGTTAGCTTTCAGCCAGGTTGCCTGACGGTCCAGCGTGCCCTGACCTTCGGAATCGACTACCGAGCTGTCGAGCGCGAAGAACACGCGGTCACCCACGTTGTTGCCTTGTGCGTCCATCCCGAGGACGCCCGAACCGGTGCCCGGAGCACCCGAGCCAGCGCCGGCGCCGCCAGCGTTAGCGCCGGTGGTTGAATCCGTACCGCACGCGGTGAGAAGAAGCATGGCCGAAGCCAGTGCGAGAGCCGTTTTTTTCATGGAAATCTCCTGATTTGGTATCACATCGAATAGTTCGCCTCTTTCCGCGAGGCACCTGCACGCCGTGCTATTGCACAGCCACCGGGGCTTGACAAGGGGGGAAATAGGGCTTCACACCTGCCTTCTCGGAATGCATTCGGCTGTTGCAAAAGGGCAACAGGCGGTGGTTAGAGTCGAGAGTCTGGTGCGCTTGTGTCAATGGCAGGACTAAGCAACCTGCTCAGCTGTACCATTCACCACCCACCGCAACTACATCGGCAGGAGCGGACTCCAGGCCGGGTCGCTGGCATCGCTCGGCGTTGCGACCTCGCGCAAATTATAGCCTGTGATATCCACCGAATAGAGCTTCGCGCGGTTGCCTGCGGCACCACCCGGCGCTTCGCGGCCAAAGATAATCACTCGCCCATTGGGCGCCCAGCTGGGGCCTTCATCCATCCAGCTTTGGGTGAGTAGACGCTCGCCCGATCCATCCGCTTTCATCACCCCGATATAGAACTGGCTGCCTGATTTTTTGGTGAAAGCGATGAGATCGCCCCGGGGCGACCAGACCGGCGTTGAGTAGCTGCCCGAACCGAAGCTGATGCGCTGCACATTGCCGCCATTGGCGTCCATCGTGTAAATCTGCTGGCTGCCGCCACGGTCGGAGTTAAACACAATCGCGTGCCCGTCCGGCGCGTACGAGGGCGAAGTGTCGATCGCCCCGCTCGACTGGGTGAGGCGGCGCATGGCGCGGCTACGCAGGTCCATCTCATAAATGCTCGTTACCCCGCCATTGGCAATGGACATCAGCATTTTCGAGCCATCATGGTTGAAGCGCGGTGCAAAGCTCATGCCCTGGAAGCGCCCGAGCGATTCCTCACGCCCCGTCTGCAAATCGCGCAGGAACACGCGCGGCTGATTGCCGGAATAGGACATATAAAGGATTTCCTGCGTGTTGGGCGAGAAGCGCGGGGTGAGCACCAGCGCGTTGCCATCGGTCAGATATTTCTGGTTTGCACCATCCTGATCCATGATCGCCAAGCGCTTGGTGCGCTTTTTCGCCGAGCCCGATTCCGCCACATACACAATGCGCGTATCGAAATAGCCCTGTTCACCGGTGAGGCGCTTATAGATTTCGTCCGAAATCAAGTGGCTTACGCGGCGCCAGTTGCGCGCAAAGGTGTTGTATTCCTTGCCCGCAATCTGCTGTTGGCCGAGCGTATCCCACAAGCGGAAACTGATGCGGATTTTATCGCCCCCCACCGGCGTGACTGTACCGGTGATCAGCACGTTGGCGTTGATCTGTCGCCAATCGGCATAGCGCGGCACGGCGTCGCCGTTTGTAATCTGCTCGATGAAGGCCTCGCGGCTGATGGGCTTGAACAGGCCCGAACGCTCAAGATCCCCCGCGACCACGCTGCTGATGGATTCGCCGTTGGCATCACCCACGCCGCCGCCCGTGAGGGTGGTAACGGCGACCGGCATCGGCTCCACGTTGCCTTTAGTGATGTCGATCTTCAGCTCGGCCTGTGCGGCGCTCGCGGCCAGCAGCAGGGAACATAGGACAAAAAAGCGCATGCGCATAGGAACTCCGTTTCAGCAGCGGACAGGGTATGGCCGAATGGATGATGCGCCTTGCAGCAAAACTCAAGGGGATTTTGGAGGTGTGGAAATCTGGACCCCAATTCATCTACCCAAACCGCCGCAATTACTATATAGTTCTTCCCCTCATGCGCCTCTTCACCCTTTCGTTGCTCCTCCTCACCGCTGCGTGCGCGTCGCTGTTTGGGCCGCCGTCGGTGACGCATTGGGCGGCGTATTACGACGACGCCTTGCCCGCCGAGGCCTTCGCCGAGATGGATCTGGTGGTGTTCGACCGCGATCACCATCCGCCGCTCGGGGCATTGCCGCCCACCACGTTGCGCTTTGCCTATCTCAGCATAGGCGAATTGGGGCCACATCATCCGGTGGAGCGGCAAGTGCTGCGCGCGCTTCATGCTATTGTTTCGCATAATAAATCCTGGAAGTCTGAGGTGATCGACCCGCGCAGCAAGGCCTGGCGCTCGATGCTGGTCGAGGCCGCGCACGAAGCGAAAGCCGCCGGATTTCAGGGCCTGATGCTCGATACGGTGGAAAGTCCGCTGGCATGGGCGAAGGCCCATCTCAGCGCCGAGGAGGAGGCCGCCATGCGCCGCGCATCCATCGAACTTATCAGGGAAATCCATGCTGCTGAGCCAGAATTACTGCTGATGCTGAACCGTGGGTTTGATCTGCTGCCGGAGCTGGCGACGGATTTACACTTCATCCTGGCTGAGAGCATTTTGGCCGAGACGAATGTTTCTGCTGGACAATTCCACCTTTTTCCGGCAGATACTTATGCCCAAGTAGCGGCACAGCTACGTTCTGCGATGGCGCTCGCACCGCATCTGCAAGTCTTGACTTTAGATTACTGGAAGCAGGATGATGTTCATGGGTTGGCCCATCTTTACGCCACGCAACGCGCGCATGGCTTCGCGCCTTATGTCACGACGCCCGACCTTCGTCATTTCACGCCGGAGCCGCTGCCTGAGCGTGCGCCCTAGCGCCTGCCTGTCTGTCGGAGTTGCCCATGCGTAGATACATCCTTCTGGCCCTGATTCTGCTCGCCGGAGGTATTGGCGTCAGCTTCTATTTGATCCCGACGGCGGATGAAGTCGCCTCGCACCAAGCGACGGATGTGGCTGCGGTCGATTTGGGCAAGGTGGATATCGAGGCCGAATACGCGGCCGGGCGCCGCACGTTCCCCATTGTCAATGCCTTGGCCGAAAAACGCATCGCCGAGGGGAATCGCCCGGCGGCGGTGAAGCTGCTCGAGGAGTTTGTGGCAGCCAACCCGGCAGAGATTAACGGCCACAAAAAACTGGCCGAGCAATATCAGCTTTCGGGCAATCAGGCGGGCTTCAACAAAGAGCTGGAGGTTATCGCGGCGGCTGCCCCGACGGAAGCTAATTTGCGCATGCTTTCCGATATTTACAACTTCAACAAGGATTACGGCAAACAGGTTGAGGTGCTGAAAAAGCTGGTCGAGGTGACCAAGGGCGAAGACCCCAAAATCTGGGCCGATCTCGCCACCATGCAGGACGTAGTGGGCGACCAGGCGGGCGCGCTCAGCACCATTGAGTCGCTACGTGCCAAGCATCCGCAATTTGTCAGCTATCCGCTGACGCGGGTGACGGTGAGCCTGCTCGCTGCCAAAGGCGATGTCGACGGTGCCTATGCCGCCGCCAAGCAATGGATGGATCGCCCGCTGCCCACCCCGGCGCAAGCCGCACTCCCGGCGGATGCGGGCAAGGGCGTGACGGTTGCTCCGGCGATCGCGGTGGCTGCAAACGGGGCCGATACGCGCCCGCAGGAACTGGCGGATTTATGCGATATTCTGCATTATAGTGGCCATGCCGATAAGGCCGTGGCGCTGGTTGAGGCCTATCCCGGCATGCTCGACCATGCACCGGCGTTGGCGCTTTCCTACGTGAATGCGGCGGTGACGGCGGGGCAAACCGAGAAAGCCTACACCACCTTGCGCACGCTTGACGAAGCGGGCGGCATGGTGGCGAGCCTCTATCCAGTCTATCTCGACCTCACCTTAAAACGCGAGGACGTGGCCGGGGCGGAAACCATTGCCAATAAGCTCGATGTCGCGAGCTTCACCGAGGAGCAAGCGCTCAACACGCTCGAGACTGCGCGGGCGCATGCGGCGAACTCGGTGCTCGTGATTCTCTCGCAGCGCTTTAGCCAGCCCGCCTACGCCAAGGATAAGCCGGTGTTGGTGGCGGTGATTGCGCTGCTTGCCAACGACAAAACGCAGGACGAAAAAATCGGCGTGGCGCTGAATGCACCGCTCACCAGCGCCCTCCGCTTGCGGTTGGCGGAAGCCTGCGCGCGTAGCCACAAAACCCAGTGCTTCGACACGATGGTGAAGCAATATCCCCCGCTCGAACAGATGACCACGCCGCAAGTGGCGGAATATAGCCAATTGTTCATTCTGGCTGATCGCGCAAGCGAGCTGGTTGATCCTGTCGGCAAGCTGGCGATGGCCGAGCGCGCGCCGCTCTTGGTGCAGCATAGCCATCGGCGCTTGGCCTCAGCCGCCGGACGGGCGGAGGTGATGAAGCCCTGGACGGCGGCGAATGCCACGACGGCACCGGTTGGCCAGTTGCAGGAATATTTTTACCTGGCGAATGATCGCCATCATGGCGAAGTGGCGAGCGACCTGGCCGAACGGCTCTATGCGCGCGACCCCTCGCCCATGAACCGCGAGATCATGATCTCGGCCTATTTGAACGCCGAGAATTACGCCAAAGCGCTGCCGTTGCTGCGTGACAAAATGAAAGAGCCCGGCACGAACGATGGGGTCTATCTCAGCGTGCTGAGCAAGCTCGCGCATAAGGACGAAGCAGCGCGCAAGGAACTCGCCGATTATGCCGAAGCGGCGCTGAAATCCGGCCATGGGGACGCACGTCAGCAATTGAACTATACCTACATCCTCATCAATAATGGCCGCAAGGATGCGGCGTTGCCGACCGTGCGTGCGAATGCGTCGTCGCAAGGGGGTGAGTGGAAGAAGATCCTCGCGCAGCTTACCGCGAAGCCTGGCAGCGGCACTGCTGCCGCACCGGCAAAACTCTCGCGCGAGCAGCTGCTCGCCATGGCTGAAAGCCGCAGCATCAGCGCTGCAAATAAACGCCAGATCGCCTTCAACCTGCTGCATGATGGGTATAAGGACGACGCCACCAAACTCTTCGAGCAACTGGCCGAGAATAAGGGGCCGGAGTCGCAGGAAGTGAAGGATTTGCTCTATCTCTGGGGGGGCAAACTCTCGGGCAAGCAGCTTGAATGGGTGGAAGCGCGGGCGAGCCATGCCTCGGCCTATGATAAATCGCGCTGGGCGCAAATCGTGCTCGATACGGCGGATGATCGCAGCCTGCTCGCTTATGTGAGCGCGACGCCGGATGCGCTCTATCACCGCGAGTTGCGGCAGAAATATTTCCGCGTGCTGGCCTCAACCGGCAGCCGTGCGCATTACGAAACCGCGATGCGTGACTGGGTGGCGCAGACGACGGATGTGCCCGCATTGCTCGATTATGCCAAAACCGGGCAGGACGCGGGCTACCGCGAAGGCGCACTTGCAGGCTATGAGCGCGTACTGACGCTCGATCCGGCGAACAGCAAAGCCCTCGCCGCCAAAGGGGTGCTCGATTATGCCAAGGGGAAATATACGAGCGCCGATCGGGCATTGAACCAGTATATCGCCAGCCCGCCGCCGCAACAGCTGACCAACGAAGACACGGTCGAGACCGCGCAGGCGCATTTCTATAAGGGCCAGCTGCTGCGTCGTCAGGGCAACCAGGCGGCGGCGAAGGCCGAGTTCCAGCAAGTGGTGGCGATGACGCCGAGTGTCGGTGCGTCGGTGGATGCACTGTCGCGCCGCTATACGGCGCAGTTCCATCTCGGCCAACATGCCGAGGCGAAGCAAGGCTTCAACCAGCTGCTGGCGGCGCATCCGGACGATCAGGGTGTGCTCGCCGATTATATGAGCGTGCTGATCGAGTATCGCTACCTTGAGGAAGCCACTCGTGTCGCCAACCAATACGACAAATCCTCGCCCTATTACGGCAAGGGCAAAGGCGCAGCGCTGGTGGGGTATTCCTCGCACGCGGCTTCGGTGGAGCGCTTCAGCGAAGGGCGCGAGCTGAAAATCAGCTTCGACCGGCCGATTGAGGGCAAGGCCCCGCTGGCGAAGGAACGTCCGAGCTGGCTGGCGAGCAGCGAGGCAGGCTATGACAGCCTAACGCTGAGTGCCAAGCCCGGCTATGTGCTGAGGTTTACGCCCACCGCGCAGGAACAATTCGCCGTGGTGGCCGCGCCCACCGCCGATTCACCACAGATTGAGGCGCAGCGCCAGGCACAGCTTCGCCTGCAGCTGCTCTATGCGCAGATCGAGCAGAACTCCGGCCAGCTGGACAAGGCGCGTACACGCATCAAGGCGCTGAAATATTACTACCCCAACGACCCGCAGGTGCTGAGCTACGAAGCCGCAATCGAGAGTGCGCGAGGGAACAATAGCCGCGCGCTGGCGCTCGTCAACGAAGCGAAAACCTACGCGCCGGAGAACGAGGCCCTGACCCTGCAAGCCGAGAATATCCGACAGGTTGACCGTGGAACCAGCTATGTGAAGCTCGACCATGAATATCGCGCGCTCGGTAAAAATGATGAGCAGATCACCACCGCTTCCGGCGCATTACGGGTGGGGCGGATGGAGTTTGGCATCGAAGCGCAGAATGACTTCCTGAATAGCGACCAGATTCGCCGGGCGTCGGATGGGCGTGTCGGTAATTACGACGCGGATCGTCAACGCGGCGAGCTGTATGCCGCCTACAATCTGGGCGACGGTGCACGCGCGAAGGCAAGCCTCTTTGCCAATAACAGCACGCTCGGCACAGGGGCAGATGTTGAGTTCAAGAACCGCTTGGGCAAAACCGAGCTGCTGGCCGAATATCAGCGCCCCTATTGGGATTTTGTGGAAGCCGTGTACGAACACGCAACGCGCGATCGCGTGGGGGCCAAGCATTATGCCGAGCTGCGCCCCGGCACGTCGCTTGGGCTCGAGGCCTCGTACAACAATTATAACATCGATGAAAAAGACAGCGTTGCGCAAACCACGCTGGTGCGGGCGAATCTGGTGCAGCAATTACAGCCGAAAACCGCTTCGCAGCCCTATCTCGGCATTGGCTATGGGTTCGATGGCGAGTATCTGAGCGGCAAGCCCGATCAGCGGCTGGATGGCCTGGGCAATGGCTATTACCTGCTGCCCGTGCGCGACCGCGAGGTGCATGCCCTCACCGGCATTTATCGCAGCGATTGGACCCCCAACACCCACGCACTGATTGTCGGTGGCGCGGCGTATGATCGTATCAACGAAAGCTTCAGCCCGCTGGCGGAAGTGCGGGTCGACCAAGACCTCACCAAGCAGTGGCAAGTGGGCGGCCGCGCCCGCTATGCGCTCGAGACCAACAACACCGATAACCATGCCCTGAATGTTGGGGCGGATATGCTTTATAAATTCTAGGAATAGGAGGCCGGGCCGCTACTTACAATAGAGTGCAGATTCCAGAGCTTAAGCTCCCCCCTTGAGGGGGAGCCAAAATCGCCCCTTAAGCGATTTTGGTGGGGGGTAAAAATCCCAATTATATCCCCCCACCAAATCCCAAGAGGGATTTGGCTCCCCCTCAAGGGGGGAGCTTAAGATCTGGAATCCGAGCTCCGCTGAAGGATGCGCCGACCGCCATGTAGTTAGGACGTTTTATGACCGACACGACCCTTACCCCCGAGCCGCCGCGCATTCTCGGCATTCGCCGTTCGGCGCTGATTGAAATGCTGCTGGGCTTGCTGTTCCTCTGCCTGGTGGATGCGCTGTTTTTCGGCGGCACCCGCTTCTGGAGCGTGAACCCCCACCCGTTCTGGGCAGTGGTGCTGATTATCGCCGCGCAATACGGCACGGCGGAAGGCTTGCTCGCAGCCGTGTTCGCTTCGGTTTTCTATTTGTTTGGCGACGTGCCGCCAACGCCCGAAGGCGTGAACCAGTATGACTGGCTGTTCTCGCTGTCGGTGAATCCGGTGCTGTGGCTCATCGCCGGGTGGATTCTGGGTGAACTCCGCCAGCGCCATGTGCGCGAGCGCGACCAGATGCGCCGCGAGCTGGAGGAAGCCCAATCGCGCGAGAACCTGATTGCCGAGTCCTATCAGTTCGTGCGTGGGCGCAAGGAATCGCTCGAGGTGCAGGTCTCGGGCCAGCTCATTTCCTCGATCGAGGCCTACCGCGCCGCCAAAGCGGTCGAGACGCTCGACCCCAAATCGGTGATGCAGGGGGTGGAGCGGCTGGTGTCCTCGGTGCTTGGAGCGAAGAAGTTTTCGCTGTATCTGTTCAATAACAACAAGCTCTCGGCGACGATTATCCATGGTTGGGGAGCGGAGGATCGCTACAGCAACGAGATCGACTCGTTCAGCCCGCTCTATCAGGGCGTGGTGGGCCAGCAGGAATTGCTGGTGGTGGCGAACGAGCAGCACGAGGTGGCGCTTGATGGTCAGGGTATTCTGGCGGGGCCGATTCTCGACCCCACGACGCGCCAAGTGGTCGGCATGCTGAAGGTGGAGGAGCTGCCGTTTGCAGGGCTATCGCTGAACACGGTGGAAACCTTCCGCGCGCTGGCGGAATGGATCGGCACGGCGCTCGTCAACGCCCGCAACTACCAAACCGTGAAGAAGGATGCGATCGTCAACCCCGAGCGCAACATGCTGAGCTACAGCTACTTCAAGCGCCAGAGCGAATATATGGCGAAGCTCGCCAAGCGGGTTAATTTCAGCCTCTCGATGCTGGTGATTCGCCTGAACGATGCGCAAACGCTGACGGATGCAGATCGCGTCACCGTCGCCCGCCAGATTGGCGACGCGGTGCGCGCCGTGCTGCGCTCGGTCGACCTCGCGTTCGATTACCAGACCGATGGCGAGGAATATTCGCTGCTGCTGCCCGCCACCCCACAAGCCGGGGCCAACATCGTGCGCGATAAAATCATGAAAGAGCTGGAGCGCACGCTCGGCGGCCGCTCGCTCAGCTTCAACTATATCGTGCAGGCACTTCATGAAGCACGCTAACGCCGCCACCCTCGATTACGACCAACTGGCCGAGGAGATCCTCGCGCCGGAGGACGTGCACGACCGCGCGCGGGTGAGTGCGGCCACGGCGACGCATGGGCTGTTTTTGGTGCTGGCGCTGGTGCTGGTGCTGGTGCATGGGTTTATTCTCTATTTGTTTTTGGGCACCGCCACCTGGCCGGTGATTCCGCTGTTGCTGCATATCATCGTTTCGGCCGTGGTGGCAGGCATTGCCTACGCGCAATATAAGCAGGGGATGGATGCGCAGCATCTGGCGTTGCTCGCGATTGTTTCGGCCACCACTGGGATTTTCGGCGTCGTCGGCGCGCTCATCGGGTTCATCAGCAGCGGCGTGTTCCGCTTCCGCGCGCATCATTTCAACGAATGGTACGAGACGATCTTCCCGACGGATGCGATCAGCATGCCGCAGCAGATTTATGACCGCATCCGCGAGGGGCTGGACGAAAATCCGCAAGCCTATAACGTAATGCCATTTGCCGATGTGATGCGCCTCGGCTCGGAGAATCAGAAGCGCCGGGCGCTGGCGAAGATGACCTCACGCTTCAGCCCCCGCTTCGCGGAGGCGTTTCGCATCGCACTTTCCGATCGGCATAACGGCATTCGCGTGCAGGCGGCTACCGCCATCGCCAAGGTGGAGCGCGAGTTTACCCGCAGCCTGAGCCGCCTCGAGCAGGCCCGCGCGCAGGAGCCGAATAATCCGCTGCTTACCCTGGCGCTCGCAAAGTTCTACGATGATTATGCCTTCACCGGCATTCTCGATGGCGAGCTGGAGCGGCTGAACCGCGAGCGCGCCATCCGCAGCTATCAGGCCTATCTGGAGCGTGACCCGAACGCGAACGAGGTATGGATTGCCATCGGCCGCCTGAAGTTCCGCAACCGCGAATGGGCCGATGCGGCAGACTGGTTCCGCCATGCGCTGGATCGTGGCATTCAATCGAACAGTATGTTGCTATGGTATTTTGAGAGCCTGTTCCACGTGCGTCAATACCGCGAGTTGCGGCGCGCGATGCTGGAGTTTGGCCGCGGCATTCCGCGCAACGAAGACTTCCCCACCGCCATGCGCGAGGCTGTCTCGCTGTGGATGCAGGTGGCGTGAGGCGAATGTACGAATACGAGAATACGCGAATCAAGAATACGAGAACGAACTGATCCCTGAACTCTGACCCCTGAACCCCATGCTACACCCCACTGCCAAAGCCGATGTCTGCCTGATTCTTGAGGGAACCTATCCGTATGTCACGGGGGGTGTTTCAGGCTGGGCGCATGGGTTGATTACCGAGCAAAGCCACCTCACCTTCCATCTCTGCGCCATCATGCCGCGCGACGCGCAATTGTCGCTGAAATACCCGCTACCGAGCAATGTCATCGGTCTCACCACCGTGCGTTTGAACGATCTTCCTTCCGGCAGCAAGCTGGCGCCGGGTTTGGCTGCGCGCCTGCATCGCAGCTTACGCGCGCCCATGGCCACCCTCACCAGCGAGGTGTCGCTCAGCTTGGCTGACCTTAAACACATGATGGAGGTGCTCTCCGCCACCCGCACGGTGCTCGGCACTGAAGCACTGCTCGACCACGAGGAAGCCTGGAGCCAACTGGTGCATCTCTATGAAAGCCAGTTCCCGGATCATTCCTTCCTCGATTATTTCTGGTCGTATCGGGCGATTGCGGGCGGGGTCTATTCCATTCTGCTTGCGAACCTGCCGAAGGCGGATGTGTACCACGCGATGTCGACCGGCTATGCGGGGCTGATGGCGGCACGGGCGAAGGTCGAGACCGGCAAGCCCGTATTCGTCACCGAACATGGGATTTATACCAACGAGCGGCGCATCGAGATTACCGCGGCGGATTGGCTCGAGGCCACGGCCAGCAAGGCACTGACGATCGACAAGCCGCGCCGCGATTTGCGCGATATGTGGATCGACTCGGTGAATAATTTCAGCCGTGTCTGCTACGAAGCGTGCGACCGCATCATCACCCTGTTCGCGGGCAACCAGCAATCGCAGATGGATGATGGCGCTTCCCCCGAAAAAATGCAGATTATCCCGAACGGGGTGGATGTGCGCCGCTTCGGGGCGCTGCCACGTCGGCGTCAGGCGTCGCCCACCATTGGACTGATCGGCCGTGTAGTACCGATTAAGGATGTCAAAACCTTCATCCGCGCCTGCGGGTTGCTGCGCCAAAGCGCGCCGGATCTCACTGCCTATATCATCGGGCCGACGGATGAAAACGTCGAATATTACGAGGAATGTGTGAATCTTATCGAGCTTTTAGGGCTCGAGCAATGCATCACCTTCACTGGTCAGGCGCGGGTCGAGGAATATCTGCCGCAGCTCGATGTGCTGGTGCTGACGAGCATTTCCGAAGCGCAGCCGCTGGTGCTGCTCGAGGCGGGGGCGGCAGGCGTGCCGCTGGTTGCAACGGATGTCGGCTCCTGCCGCGAGATTATCGAAGGTGCGCCGGGCGAGACCCCTAATTTCGGTGAAGGCGGCATCGTCACACCGCTCGCGAGCCCCGTCTCGACAGCGGAAGCGGTCTATAGCCTGCTTTCGGATGCGGCGCGCTACGAAAGCGCCTCGAACGCCATCCGCGCCCGCATCGCCCAATTTTACGACGAATCCATCCAACAACAGGCCTATCGCAACTTGTATGCGCAGGCGTTGCGGAGGGGATAGTAGGGATCAGGGGTCGGGGGTCGGGGATCAGTAATCATACACTGACCCCCGATCCCCGCCCCCGATCCCTCTGACTGGAGACTAAACATGGCAGGCATTGGCTTTGAACTGAACAAAATGGCGCGGCGCGATGATTTATTCGGCATCGCGGGAGCATATCTGCACTCGGCATTTGCCATTGCGGGGCCGTGGCTGTTCACCGTGGTGGCGCTTGCCTTCACCACCTATCTCTATGGCAATACGGACAGCGTCGAAATGATGAACTTTCGCGGTGTCATCGTCTATAATTTCTCGTTTTCGCTGGCGCTTTCGGCCCCGGTGTATTTCATCATCACCCGCTATCTGGCGGATCAGATTCACGTCAAAAACGTCACCAGCACCCCAAGCGTGCTGCTCGAGAGCATGCTCGTGGTGTTCCTCTTCAACCTCGCCTCGGCGGTGTTTTTCTACGGGTTTTATTTCAACATGCCCCTCGCGCTGCGGCTCGCGGGGTTCGCCAACATGTTCCTGATTTCGGGCGTGTGGCTGCTGTCGGTGTATCTCACCGCGCTTAAGGATTTCTCGGCCGTTACCTGGACGTTTATCTTCGGCATGGCGGTGGCGGTGGTGGCGGCGAAGCTGCTTGCGCCCTATCAGGCGGCGGGCATGGTGGCGGGCTATGATATTGGCTTGTCACTCATTGTGTTCATTCTTGCGGGGCGCATTTTTGCGGAATATCCCTACCACCTCACCGGCAATTTTGCGCTGAAGCCGTTCTGGAAAAAATACTGGCAGCTGGCGGTGGGTGGCTTTTGCTATAACGCCGCGCTGTGGGTGGATAAATGGATCATGTGGTTCGCGCCGGAATCGGTGGAGCTGGATTCGAAGCTACGGTTCTACCCGGATTATGACTCGGCGATGTTCCTCTCGGCGATGACCATCATGCCCTCGATTGCCCTGTTCGTGTTTTCCATCGAGACCAACTTCTTCCACCATTACCGCCGGTTCTATGGTAATATCCTCGCTCACGCATCGCTTCGCCGCATCCGCGAGTTCCATGCCAAAATCATGGGCGCCATTGTCGAGGGTGCGCGTAGCATTGTGGTGGTGCAAGGGGTGTTGGCGTTCCTTGCCATTCTGCTCGCGCCGCAGATTTTCAACCATCTGCACATGTTTTTCATGCAGCTTGGCATGTTCCGTTTAGGGGTGCTTGGCTCGTTCTTCCAGGTGCTGGTGCTGTTTGCCACCATCATCCTCAGCTATTTCGATTGCCGCCGCGCGAATATGTGGATTTTCGTCTTCTATCTTGCCAGCAATATCGTCCTCACGCTGTTCTTCATGCAAAAGGGCATTGCGTATTATGGCTATGGGTTCTTCCTGGCCTCGGCGCTCACCTTTGCGCTCGCTGCCAGCATCCTGATGTCGCACGTGCGTAAGCTGCCGTATCACGCCTTCATCACCAGCAATAACTCGGTGAAACTGCCGAATGTCGAGACCTCGGCGGATTATCTCGAGCATGCGGGCGAGTTCAATATGGGCGTCGACCGCCGCGCCGTGATGCATGGTGAGGGGCAGTAGCCGCCCGCCAACACTCTGTGATTCCACGATACAAAGGCGGGTGTTGCGCGTCACTATCCGCGCAGGGGGTGGTTTACCAAAAATGCCCTCTCGGCTGTGCTGCTTTAACCATGCTTTAATATTTTCGCTCTATAAATGAGTCTCATAGGGCAAAAGCTGTTGACCATGTTGCGGTTGCGGCCTCACGATGCCAGAAACAGGGGGTTCCTCATGGCTGCACCGAAGAACGAACTCAAGACCAAGATCCTCATCGTGGAGGATGAGGTCGCGATTGTGACGCTGTTGCGTTACAACCTCGAGAAAGAGGGCTTCCAAGTCATCTCGACCGGCGATGGCGAGGAGGCCGTGACGCTGGTGAAAGAGCATCGGCCGGATATTATCGTCCTCGACTGGATGCTGCCGGGCATGACCGGGATCGAGGTGTGCAAGCATATACGCTGGCATCAGGATTTGAAAAACACGCCGATCATCATGCTCTCGGCACGGGGCGAGGAAGGCGATCGCATTCGTGGGCTGGATTCCGGGGCTGACGATTATATGGTGAAGCCCTTCAGCCCGCCAGAGCTGATCTCGCGCATTAAGGCGGTGTTCCGCCGTATTCGCCCGTCGCTTGCCGGAAAAACGCTGGAGTTCGCAGGCATTGTGCTGGATCTTACCACCCACAAAGCCACGCGCGACGGGGCACCCGTTCATCTCTCGCCCACCGAGTTTTCGCTACTGAAATACATGATGGAACATCCGGGCCGCGTGTTCGCGCGCGAGCAATTGCTCGATTCGGTGTGGGGGCACGATATTTACGTCGAGATCCGCACGGTGGATGTGCATATGCGCCGCCTGCGCAAAGCCCTCAACTACGATGGCAAACAGCCCGATCTGGTGCGCACGGTGCGCTCGGCGGGGTATGCGCTTGAGGAAAATCCCGGCGGGGCGAATTACACTAACTCGGATGAGGGCGAGGAATAGGCCCTCGCCGCGCCGTTTCCGCGATCTTCCCTTCCCCGTTTTCTTTCGAGCGTAGCTAGCGTAGCGCGCCTTCGTACACCACACGCGCGGAGTCGGCCGCTTCCAGCTGGCCCATGCGGTAGACCTGCTCGCCCGCCTCGGCAAGCGCGGCCTGCACGGATTCTGCCGTTTCTGCGGCGACCACGAGAATCATGCCAATGCCGCAATTGAAGGTGGTGAGCATTTCATGCTCGGGAATGGTGCCGACCTGCTGCATCCAGGCAAACGCCGGCGGTAGCGTCCAGCGCGACAGGTCGATCCGTGCCGAAAGCCCTGCCGGCAGCACGCGCGGCAGGTTTTCCGTCAGCCCGCCGCCGGTGATGTGCGCCAGCGCCTTCACCTGCCCGGCATCGAGCAGTGGCAGCAGCGATTTCACATAAATACGGGTGGGGGTCAGCAGCGCTTCGCCCAAACTGGCCGCCGGGGTGGCAAAGGGGGCCGGGGCCGTAAGCGATGCGCCAGATTCGTTCACCAGCTTACGCACCAGCGAATAGCCGTTGGAATGCACACCGCTCGAGGCCAGGCCCAGCAGCACATCGCCCGCCGCCAGGGTGGGCTTGGGCAACAGGTTGGTGCGCGCCACCGCCCCCACCGCAAACCCGGCGAGGTCGTATTCCTCGCCTTGTTACATGCCGGGCATCTCGGCGGTTTCGCCGCCCACCAGGGCGCAGCCTGCTTCGGCACAGCCACGGGCGATGCTCGCCACCACTTCGGTAGCGGTCTCGACCGAAAGCTTTCCGGTTGCGTAATAGTCTAGGAAGAAGAGCGGCGTGGCCCCTTGCACGATGAGGTCGTTCACGCACATGGCGACCAGGTCAGAACCGATGCCCTGATGCAGGCCGAGCTGTTGCGCAAGCTTCAGTTTGGTGCCGACCCCGTCGGTGGTCGAGACCAGTAGCGCATCCTCGAACCCGGCGGCCTTGAGGTCGAACACGGCGCCAAACCCGCCCAAACCGCCGAACACGCCGGGGCGTGTGGTGGCCTTGGCGTGGGGCTTGATGCGCTCGACCAGTGCATTGCCTGCGGCAATGTCCACTCCGGCTTGCTGATATCGTGCATTGATTGCGCTCGTCATTTCCGCTACCCTCTCGCTATGATGGGACGCAACCTATACAGGTTTTTCGGGCGCTGGCAATGGTGGCTGCGCGTTTGCCTGCTGGCGCTGATGCCATGGGTGGGGGCGCATGCCTCGGTGCAGGAGATCCGCGTGGTGGGGGTGGGGATCGACACCAGCAGCCGCAAGGCGGAGGAACTTGCGCTCGATTATGCAAAAAAACGAGCGGTTTATCTGGCTGCTGCCCGGCTGGGAATCGAG
>CAZUOS010000002.1:14442-19669 GCA_964621415.1 uncultured Azospirillum sp. | reverse complement strand
TTTCCTAATGAGGTTCGCTCGCAATGACGGAACCTTTATCGAGACTACTTCACCAGCATACCGCTTGAAGACTGTGTCACAAGCGAAAGATTTTTTCCACCGGCGGCGCGTAGTTGTTCCAGGAAATCGACCAGCGCGTTAGCGTCGAGGTTGGCATCGGCCTTGATGGTGACCACCCGCTCGGGGTTATGGGCGAACTCGCGCTTCAGCGCGGCATCGACGCTCGCGCCCTCGAATAACTCATCATTGATAATCACCTCGCCATATTTGCCGAGCATGACGACGACGGGGCCTTCATCCAGCCGCTGGCCCGAATCCGCGCGCGGCAGGTCGACCGGAATCACGCTGAACTTTTCGAGATGTCCGGCGACGAGGAAAAAGAGAATAATGGTGAAGACAATATCGATCAGCGAAACCATGCTGATGGCGCGTAGCTTTCGGGTGCTGCGTTTAAAGTCCATGCGCTACCGAGCCTTTCGGATAGGACATGGATTCCAGAGCGCCAGCTCCCCCCTTGAGGGGGAGCCGATTTGCTCTTGCAAATCGGTGGGGGGTAAAAAGCCTTCAAGATTATTTCCCCCCACCAAAATTGCGAAGGGCAATTTTGGCTCCCCCTCAAGGGGGGAGCTGGCGCTCTGGAATCGGTGTCCTATTGCGTGTCTCATCTCAGCGCGCCTTATCCACTTGCACATTACGCCCACCGGTGAGGTAGACCGCATCCATCACCGCTACCAGCTGCTGCACGCTGACGCCGGGGCTGGTGAGAATCGCCACACGCAGATCGGGATCGCTCCCGATGCGGCTGGCGAGCAGGGCGCTGAGTTGATTGAGCGAGAGCGACTGCGCCCCATCCACCACCACGCTGGTGTCGGCCATCACCTGAATGCGGGTGAGGTTGGCGGGCGCGGCCGCCTTGCCTGCATGCGCCGAAGGCAGCGACAGCTCCATCGATTCGCTTACCACAAAGCTCGTTGTCAGGATCACGAACACCAGCAGGTGAAACACAATATCGATCAACGCGGTGAGGTTGATCTCCTGCACGTTCCGGCGGCGACGTTCAAACTCGATCATGCCTGTCTCCTGCGGAAAGTGAGGAGATCTGGCGTCATCCTGTGCTTGTCCCGGGATCTCCCGAAACAAGCAATGCCCAACACAGCGCTCACCTTATGCGGTGCGAGATCCCGGGACAAGCCCGGGAGGACGCCCTGTTCCAGACGTTTTATATGCGCAATCGTTTTCTGCATAACCGACGATGAGGGTTAAAAACTGTCGCTAAAACCGATTATAGCTCGGGTTCAGCAAATGCAGCGTGCTAGAGCTTTGCGGCGCACCGCGCGGCGCGCTGGAAGAAGCGGTGAGGGCAGCGGTTTGCTCGGCCAGTTGGCGACGCGCTTTCTCCTCGCGCTCGAGCGCTTCGCGCTTTTCCTGCTCCTTCTCGTTGCGGATATACATATCCTCGAGCGCGAGGATTTGGATCGTCACGTCGCGCATCGTCGCGCGCACGCGCTCGATCAGGCTATCGATGAGGTAATAGGCGCCCATGGCGGGCACGGCGACGCAGAGGCCGCCGACGGTCGCAATCAGCGCCTGCCAGATACCGCCCGCGAGCATGGAAGGATCAACCCGCGAGCCCGCTTCCGACAGTTTCGAGAACGCCATCACCATGCCGATCACGGTGCCGAGCAGTCCGAGCAACGGGCCGATGGAAGACGCCATCTCAAGCCCGCGTAGATGCGACTCGAGATAGCGGATTTCCGCCGCCCCCACGCGCGCAATCTCGGACTCGCGGCTTTTCAGCGTCATCTCCCGGTTCATCACGCATTCCACCGACACGCGCATGATGCGCGCCACTGGGCCGCGCTCCTTGGCGAGCGCGGTGCTGGCATCCGTCAGTTCGCCGCGTTTGATGAGCGCCATCACGGGGTCGATAAAGCGGGTGTGGAACATGCCACCATTCATGAACTGGTAGGCTTTGAAGAACAGCACACTCAGCACGTAAATCGATAAGGCAACGATGACATACATCACCCCGCCGCCTTTATTGAAGAGAATATCAAGCATAATCAAG
Organism: uncultured Azospirillum sp.; assembly: GCA_964621415.1. Lineage (GTDB taxonomy): Bacteria > Pseudomonadota > Alphaproteobacteria > Rickettsiales > UBA3002 > QFOX01. The sequence goes on along the minus strand of CAZUOS010000002.1, from coordinate 17,601 downwards.
GATCAACGATCGGGGTTCGGCGTGTTAGGCGGTTAGTTTACGGGCTTCTTCCGGCAGCATGATGGGAATGCCGTCGCGGATGGGGTAAGCAAGCCCCGCCGCGGGCGAGACCAGCTCCTGCGCGGTTTCGTCGTAGGTCAGCCGCGCCTTGGTGACAGGACAAACCAGTATTTCAAGCAGTTGGGGGTCGAGCGCGCCGGTATGCATGGAGATCCTCGCAAATCAGACATTTTTAGAGCCCCTGTTACTAACAGAACTCCACCCTGGCGCAAAGCATTTCGTTGCGCCGGGGTGGAGTTCTGTTAGAATGGGCGCATGAAAAAATCTGTCTGGAACGCTGCCTTCACTCTGGTGGAAATGGCGATTGTGCTGGCCATTGTGGGGCTGGTGGTGGGAGGCGTGCTCTCGGGGAAAAACCTGATTCAGGCCGGAAAGCTGCGCAGCATCATCACCGATGGGCAGAATTACATCAACGCCGTGGCCAATTTCCGCGCGCAATATCGCTATCTCCCCGGGGATGATAGGAACGCCACCAGCTATTGGGACGTCACTGCGGTGGTTAATGGCAATGGCGATGGGCAGATCAGCGGCGCGAACGACGAGCAGTTCCAGGCGTGGCTTCATTTAGCCCTCGCCGGGCTGGTGACCAGTACCTACTCGGGCACCGCGGGTGGCGGTGGCGCGGCGGATTCTACCCCCGGCACTAACGTACCGGCGAGCCGTATCTCCAATACGGGTTACTCGATGTTCTATAACAATGTGAGCGGCAGCACGACGATCTTCACGATGAACTACGGCAACATGATCGCCTTCGGTGCGAAAGTCACCAACGGTCAGATGATCAACGCCACGCTGATGCCCGACGACGCCGCGAATATCGACAAAAAAGTGGATGATGGTTTCCCCGGCACGGGAAAGTGGATCGCCAACGGCACGGGCGGCAGCGCCTTTGCCAGCCCCACCTATAGCACCGGGGCCTGTACGCAGGCAACCTCCGCCACCGATTATGCCAAGGAATATAACTATACAGGCACCTCGTTGGCCTGCTCGTTTTTCATCAAGACAGGATTCTAGTGATGTCACTTAGTGAAGCCGAGATTCTCGAAGAGTTTGTGGCAGCCGAAGCCATTTTGCGCGGGCATTTTATTCTCTCCTCGGGCCTGCATTCCGACACGTATCTGCAATGCGCGCGCGTGTTGATGACGCCCCAACGTGCGGAAAAACTATGCGCCGCATTGGCCGAAAAACTGCGTGCCACCGTGGGGAAGGCGTTCGATCTGGTGGTGGCGCCTGCCATGGGTGGCGTGGTGGTGGGCTATGAAATGGGCCGCCAGCTCGGCATCGACACCATTTTCTGCGAGCGCGAGCAAGGCGAGTTCACCCTGCGCCGGGGGTTTCGCATTCCCGAAGGGGCAGCGGTACTGCTGGTGGAAGACGTGGTGACCACGGGAAAATCCTCGCTCGAGACGGTGCGCTGCATCGAGGCGTTGGGCGGTAAGGTGGTGGCGGAAGCGTCGCTGATCGACCGCTCGGGCGGGGCGCATGGCCTGCCGTTTCCGCTTGTATCGCTGCTGACGCTCGATGTGAAAACCTATGCGGCCGACGCATTGCCCGAACATCTTCAAGGCACCGAAGCGGTGAAGCCCGGCAGCCGCTTTTTGAAAAAGTGATGCAGATTTCGGCACGCGTCGAAGCGTGGCGCAGCACAGCGAGGACTATATAACAACTGCCGCTAACGCTCGACCTTATACCCCATGCGTAAATTGCCCCAATGCTTGCCTTTAATCATAATCGGCACGGAGAGGTCTTTCATCATCACGCTTTCGCCGCCGCCCATGTCGCGGCGGTAGAGCTGGATCAGGAACGGTTTGGTATTGCGCCCCGAGGCTAGCCCCACATGGTCGCCAAAGATACGGCGGTTGCGGCTGTTGGCAGCGTTCCACACCGGGTCGTTTCCTTGCGGTTTCGAGAACTTCACGTTGTGGGTGGGAATGTAGCCATTGCGGTCGATCGCGGCGCAGAAAACAATCAGCGGGCTGGCCATCGCAATCGGCTCCTGAATCTCGGGGAAGTAGCGATCCGTCAACGCCAGATAGCGCGTGCGCACCTGCTGCGGGTTGGTGCCGCTGATCGGTTCGTATTTGTCGTCGAACAAATCGCTCAGTGTGATTTCGCCTTTCTCAAGGCAACCTTCCATCATCGCTTGCAGCTTGGCCGCGCCCTCGCGCACCAGTTCCACCATCTCGCAATCGCTGGTGCGGGCACCGCTGCTGGCCGCGAGCTGTAGCAGGTTCTCGCTGGTGCCGATCAGGGTTTGCACGCGCTTGGCGGTGCTATCGAGCGCCTGCGCGGATTGTTGAATCCCCTTCTGGAATCCGCCGATATGTGCCTCGATGGAGGCGGTCTCGGACTCGATGGTCTGGCTGCCACCGCTGATTTCCTCGGACTTGCCGCGAATCAGCTCTACCGATTGGCCCACCCGTTCGATAATGCCACGAATGAGGTTGCTATCCTCCTGCACGCCGACGGCTTGCTCGGCGCTGCTTTTACACTGCTTGGCGAGGGTGGAAACCTGGCCGGTCAACCCTTCGAGCGATTTGCTGATTTGCTGGTTGGCTTCCTCCACCTGGCGGGCGAGTTGCTTCATTTCGTTCGCCACCACCGCGAACGAAACCCCGGCCTGGCCCGCGCGGGCACATTCAATGGCCGCGTTCAGCGACAGCAGGTGTGTGCGACGGGTGATGTCCTCAATCCCCTCGGTGATGTTATTCAGCGCCCCAAGCGCCTTGGCGATGCCACCCAGCTGCCCCTCGATCTGCAATACATCCTGCGCGAACTGGCTGATCTTTTTCACCGATTGATCGACCGTCTGCTGCGATTGATAAATCTCGGCGCTGGTGTTCACCGCCCGCTCGCGTGCATCGTTGATGGAGGAAGTGATGCTGGCATTATGTTTGCCGAGCGTGCGGATCGAGGTGGAAAGCTCCTCGCACAGCTCGACCTGATGCTGCAGCACCCCGCTCAGCACGCTGGTATCCGCCGAGATATCGGTGATCTCCATGCCGATGGCCGAGACCCCGTCCGACACTTCACGAATGACATCCGGATCCACTTCGGAATCCTGTTTGGTCGTATTGCGCATTGGGAACACCATAAGCC
>CAZUOS010000002.1:8915-14342 GCA_964621415.1 uncultured Azospirillum sp. | reverse complement strand
ATTGCAACGCGTGGTGGTGTTTTTCTTGGTTTACGTGAAACCTGTGGCGTACACGTAACGCTAGGCGCGAGTGCCCACAGCATTCGCCAACGTGGCGAAGCCATCGCGCGCGAGGCGGGCGGCAAGCCCGCGCCGAAGCTCGTGCACCAGCCCAATCCCCTGATACACCAACGCCGAATAAAGCTGCACCAGCGAGGCCCCGGCGCGGATTTTGGCATAAGCATCCTCGGCACTGGCGATGCCGCCGACACCGATAAGGGGCACGCGCCCCTCAGTGAGCTGATACATCCGCGCGAGCACGGCGGTGGAGGGCGCAAACAGTGGCCTGCCGCTGAGGCCCCCGGTTTCCTGCGCGTGCGGGCTGTGCGCCACGCCCTCGCGAGCGAGGGTGGTGTTGCTGACAATCAACCCGTCGAGTGTGTTCGCGCGTGCCACCTCGGCAATGGCGGCGAGCATGGCGTCGTCGCCATCCGGTGCGATTTTCACGAAGATCGGGCGATGCGGCGCGCCGCTTGCCACCAGCTCGGCGCGGGTGGTGTGAAGGGCCTGGATCAAGCCGTGGAGCGCATCCGCCGCTTGCAGCGTGCGCAAACCCGGCGTGTTGGGCGAGCTGATATTCGCCGTGATGTAATCCACCTGCGGATAGAGCGTGCGCATGGCGGCGCAATAGTCGCTCGCGGCGTCGACCGTATCCTTGTTTTTGCCGATATTCCCGCCGACGATACCCACCCCCGGCACGCGCCGTGCGAGGCGGTGCGCTGCGGCCTCCGCGCCTTCGTTGTTGAAGCCGAGGCGGTTGATGATCGCTTCCTCCGCCACCAGACGAAACAGGCGTGGCGCGGGATTGCCCGGCTGCGCACGCGGCGTGACGGTGCCGATCTCGACAAAACCGAAGCCTGCGCGCAGCGCGCCCGCGAAACACTCGGCGTTTTTATCGAACCCCGGCGCGAGGCCGATGGGGTTCGTGAAATCAAGCCCCGCGACGGTGCTGGCAAGCGAGGCCGGAGCGGCCTCGGCCTCGGGCATCACCCCCGAAGCGAGCGCACGAATGGCGAGCCGATGTGCCGCCTCGGGCGGCAGGGCAAACAGGGCAGGGCGAAGGCAGGTGTAAAGCGACATAGGGTTCTTACCTCTATTGCAAGCTGGCCAACCCATCAAGCACGCCTTGCAGAATATAGCTGGCGGCGAGTTTATCCACCACCTCGCTGCGGCGGGCACGGCTGAGGTCGGCCTCCTCGATCATCATACGGGTGACGGCAACGGTCGAGAGCCGCTCATCCCACAGCAGCACGGGCAGCGGAATCGCCGCTTGCAGATTACGCGCAAACGCTCGTGTGGCCTGCGCGCGCGGCCCCGGCGAGCCATCCATATTCAGCGGATAGCCGATGACAAATCCGGCGACGTCGTTACCCGTCACCATCTCGCGCAGGGCGGCCACATCCTCGGCCCATTTCTTGCGGTAGAGCGTAAGATCGGGGCTGGCGATCATGCGGCTTGTGTCGCTCGCGGCAATGCCGATCGTTTCCGTGCCCACATCCAGCCCCACCAGCCTGCCCGCAGGGGCCAGCTGTGCCGAAAACTCAGGAAGGCTCATGCACGCGCGAAGCGGAATGTTCATGCCGCGCCTGCCATAAGCTGCGCCTTGAGCGCCAGTAGATCGGCCCAGGTCTGCTTCTTCGCCATGGGCTGGCGCAGCAAATACGAGGGGTGATAGATCACATGCGTGGGCACCGGGGCGGGCATATAGCCGTTCTGATAGGCAAAGACCTGGCCGCGCAACCGCGTGATGCCGCGCGTATCCTTCAGCAGTGCCGAAGTGGCGGTTCCCCCCACCAGCACCAGCAGACGCGGTGCCACCAGCGCGATGTGTTTCTCGACCAGTGGACGGCAGATTTCCAGCTCCTCCGGCGTGGGCTGGCGGTTGCCGGGCGGTCGCCAGAACAGGAAGTTGCTGATGTAAAAATTGCGCGCGCGCTCAAGGCCGATAAACCCGAGCATCTTATCCAGCAACTGGCCGCTCGCTCCGCAGAACGGGATGCCCTGCCGATCCTCATCCGCCCCCGGCGCTTCGCCGATGAACATCACCCCGCTGCTTGCCACCCCTTGCGCAAACACGGTGTTGGTCGCGGTTTTCTTGAGGGCGCAGCCATTAAACCCGCGCACCGCCGCCTCGAGGCTCGCCAGATCCGTCGCGCCATCAGCCAGGGCGCGGGCTTCCGTCACCGCTTCCAGCATCGAGGGCGAGGGGGTAAGTTCCGCAGCCCTGGGGGCAGGCTTCGCGGGGGTGGGCGTTGCAGCGGGCGTTGTCATGTGCCGGTCAGCGGCCCGCGCCGTTGTGGCAGGAGTAAGGGCAGGGGCCGCCGCCACCCACGGTTCCACGCGCTGTGGCGTGTGTTCTACGCACGCATCGGCCCCCATGGTGAGGCACCAGTCAAGCGCCCAATAGGCGGCATCTGTGGATAAAAGAGCGTCGCGCATGGCTGGTAACGAAAAATTAATCAATTTGCGTCTATATTGGGAATTATGCAGCTGAAAACCCCCTTTCATACGCCCAAGCCACCGATGCAGCTAGTAGAACAACAGTTTTATGCACCGGATATTGCGGCCAAAGCCGTGATTGAGCTGACCTGCGCGCTCAAGGACTTTTCCGACGTGGAATACGCCAAAGCCCTGATGAGCGATCCGCGCATGTCGAGCAACCGGGGGCATCTGGCCTCGTGCGGGGTGAACATGCGGAAAGTGAAACAGGCGAAAGACCTCGTGGCGCTCAGCATGCCTACCCTTGAATCCCAACGCCGGGCGATCGAGTTCCTCGATTCCCTCGACCATGAACAGCAGGTGATGCATGAGTAGACATCCAACAGGTTCAAGTGGTGACAACAGTCCTGGAACAAGTGTGGCTGCTGCGGCTGCTGCGATGTTTTGCAGCACCGTGGATGCGTGCGCCGCTAGGGTGGCGGTTGATAAGTTGGCAGGAGCTGGGCTGCTTTCGGGCGTTACCCTCACCGAGTCGGCATCTGCTGTTTCGTCTGGCCTTGCTTACAATGGCAAAGCCCCGCAAGGCCCGGGCGGGGGATTCAGCGTGTAGCCTCCGTGGCGATCGCACGCCCACGCGGCGCACACCCTGAAGCACAACTTGCATTTCCGCCCCGCGCGCGATAGCAGTGCCTCGTGAACTTGAATCACGCTCCCGTGGCGGAACTGGTAGACGCTGCGGACTTAAAATCCGTTTCGAGCAATCGAGTACCGGTTCGATTCCGGTCGGGAGCACCAGCGCAATTCAACCCTATGCTTCGGACGAAGCGGCGCGGCGACTACCGAGGATCAGGGCATCAAACTCGGCTTTGCTGAGGGGGACGCCCTCGGTGAGGATGGTCATTTTTGGGCCTGCGACGAATCCTTCCCCTCGCACATAACATTCGGCCTCGCCCAGCGGACGCATCGCCACCCGGCAGGGGAGACCCTCATAGCGGTAATAGCTGTATTCGGTGCTCACGCGCGGCCTCTCTGCGGATTGTGTGATTGATTAACAGTGGTTTTCATCTCCTCAAGACGCTCTGCGATGCCAAGATTTCTAGTCACATGGGCGATCAAGGCATCGGGTATTTTTTCACTATCAGCGACGCGTTGGTTGTTTAACAGCGCGTGATGAACCCACATTTGGCCAAACGGGGGAACGCTCGCGTCTTCACTCGCCTCCGTCTTCATGGTTTCGGCGTAGCACGCATGGCTCAGCAAGATGCAGTGGCGCAGTTTGTTGATGGCGGATTCTAAGTCCTTTGGAGTAGTTTCCTCACTCAATATTGGTAGCGGAAAAATGGCGGAATCCTTGCCCATAGCCTGCAAGTAATCCCGATAGGATGCCACTTCACCCGCATTTTTGAATACGGCTGAGAATCTTGATTTTTTGGAGGTTCGCGTATTTTTTTCTTCCGTGCCTGCGTCGAACGTTTCTGTACTCTTGTCGGGGTTGGCAAGCAGCTTGTTGAACTCTTTAATGCTCGTATCATCAATAGAAGGGGCAGTTAGCAGGCGATTCAAGACACCCGCAACATTGTTGTAATGCCGTAGCAGTTTAAGGCGTGTTTGGGATTCCGCCAGTGCTTGGTTCGCTGCTGCTTCTTCCTTTTGGTTCGAGTCTTGGCGGGCTTGGTTTTTTTGAGTGGCCGCCAGTTGGTCATACTCCCGAATAACCTTATAGTAGGTATGGGTAATACGGTTCGCCATGGCTGCCAGCTCGCGCGGCAGAAACTGGATCTCGGCACCGAATCCATCGATATCGGTTTTTAGCACCTGGCGCAGGCGTCCTTTGCTGGTCATGCTCCAAGGCTCAATGCTGGCACGACGCTCGCCAGCTCCGGGGAGTGCCCGCTCGAGCTGATGGGTTAACGTTTCCAGCAGCTGGCTATCCTTCGAGACGAGGCTAACGCGCACTTCATCCCCAATTAATTGCTTTATTTTGCCCTTCGCTTTCTGCCGGTGTTCGGGTTTTGCGCCTGCCGTTTTGATGCTAAGATCGAACTGATTGTTTTTGGCCAGCAAGCTAAAGGTGCGCGCACGGTCGAACTCGTTAGGAATGGCCTCAAGTCGTTGTATAACTGTTTCTTTTGTAATTCCTAGCGGCGTGCCGTTGATGAAAGTGTTGACGCGCTTTTCTTCTGCTTTCGTCTTCTCATAAAGTGCGGCAACCCCCACCTGAATAGCGGTATTCACCAGCTTCTCTTGGGCGGCTTGGCGGCGGTTAGGGGTGGATTGCGTTTGCTGCTGTTGAAGGGGAGGCATGAAACAAGGTGATGCGGGCGAGGGGTGAGGGATATTCGCCACTCTACCGCAGAAGCACTAATAAACGATTAATCTCAAATGGTTTAGGACGAACGAGGGAAATAGGGCAGACACTGATGCATCCGCTGGTTAAGCTATTTTCTTTATATAATAAGGTCTTTTAGAAAGTGTGGCGCGTGGCAGCGGCAGGTTTACGCCACGTAGCCCTTCAACCATTCCACCAGCTGGCCTTTGGGCAGGGCGCCCACTTTGGTGGCGACGGGCTTACCGTCCTTGAAGAGGATCATCGTCGGGATACCGCGCACGCCATAACGCTGAGGGGCTTCCGGGTTTTCGTCGATATTCACTTTCGCCACGGTAAGCGATTCCGCCATTTCGCTGGCGATATCATCCAGAACCGGGCCAACCTGCCGACAGGGGCCACACCATTCGGCCCAGAAATCGACCAATACGGGTTTGCCGCTGCCGAGTACGGTTCCATCGAATTCGGCGTCGCTTACATGTTTCGTTGTCATGAGATCCTCGTTATCGAACGGGGCGAGCCTACGCCCGTCGCCCGGAAACGTCAATGGGGGAGATGCAAAATCTTTTCACAACCGGCGGTAATGCAAAGCGATTAGGTGGAGCAAGCAAAACCGCAACGGG
>CAZUOS010000002.1:0-8815 GCA_964621415.1 uncultured Azospirillum sp. | reverse complement strand
CGGCCGCCCACCTCGTTCAGTTGCGAAGCCAGGCCCATGATGGTGGCCCCTTCGCCCATGCCGCCAAGGTTGATATGATCGCGCCCGCCGCTGATGTTGCGGGCGATTTCGGTGGTGGCCGCCTGTTGCTCCTCCACTGTGCCAGCGATGGTGGTGGAGATGGCGTTGACGCTCTGCACGGTCGAGCACATCGAGGTGATGGCAGCGGCCGTCTCGCGCGCGGTGATTTGCATTTCGCCGATCTGCCGGGTGATCTCGACAATCGCGTTCGCCGTTTGGCTGGCGAGGCTTTTCACCTCGTTTGCGACCACGGCAAAGCCTTTGCCTGCCTCGCCCGCACGGGCAGATTCGATGGTGGCATTCAAGGCGAGCAGGTTGGTTTTCTCGGCGATGGAGCGGATGAGCGTCACCACGTTCGAGATTTTCTCGGCCGAGGCCGACAGCTGATTGGTGAGCTGAGTGGCGTTTTCGCCGGTGCTCACGGCTTCGCGCACCACCGCGAGCGAGTCATGCACCCGCTTACTGATTTCGAGGGCTGCCACCGAGAGTTCCTCAATCGCGCCATGCAGCGAGGTGGAGCGTTCCTGCAGCAGGCTCGAGGAGGAGACGATCTGTGTCGAGACCGCGCCGACGGAGCTTTCAAAATCGCCCGCAAGCTGGACACGCGCGGTGATGAGCGACCAGATAACCATCGGCCCAACATAGCTGCCCGCTTGGTCGTATACGGCGGAGACTTTCAGCTCCATCGTTTCGTTGCCGACGCGGATTTTCGCCGTATGCGGCAGGTTGGCCGGGTTCATCAGCAGCTGGCGCACGCGCCCGGGGTCTTTGTGGAAAATATCGATCGATTGGCCGAGGAGGCTATCCACGCTCACCGGCAGCAGATGTTGAATGCCTGCCAGGGTTTTCTTACTGGCTTCGTTGCAGTAGTTGATTTTGAACTCATTCTTCGGGTCCGCCGTCATGATGTTGAGCGGCATTTCATCCACCATGCGCTTCAGCTGGAAGGCGGCGATGGATTTCTCGCTGAGCGATTGGAGGGCGGAGGCGAGATCGCCGATTTCGTCGTGCCGTTCGGTGAAGGGCATGGTTTCAGGATAGGTCTCGTTGGTGATGCCGCGCGCCAGATCCGACAAGCGGGCGAGGGGGCGGAACGCCGCCAGCAGCAGATACACCGGCTGCAGCAGCGTCAGCACCAACACCACCAGCGCTACGCCCAGCACGACATCCTGCCGCGCATGTGCCGATGCCGTTACCGATTCTTTCGTCTCCTGCGACCATTTTTCGATCATATCGCCGGTGCCGCCCAGCTCATCCTCCAGCGCCTCGAAGGATTTAGTGACAGCCTCCACTGCCGCCGTGCGGCCGGTTCCTTCATGCGCCAGGTCTTGCACCACGGCCTTGATCAGTTCCTGCGTTTGGGCAGTATACTCTTTGAAACGCGGCTGCTCTTCGGCCACTTTGCTGTGGATCGCGCTAGGCAACGCCAGCTTTAGAATATCCTCGAATCCGGCATCGGCGGTTTCAGTATGTTTGGTCAGTGAAGCTTGCAATGCCTCGAGCGCTTTGAGGTCATGGTTCTGATAGGCAACCAATGCACCCTGTGCGTCGCCATGCACGGCGTCGTGCATCATGTCGATTTCCATGTGATGGCGCAGGGCCGTGCTCGCCACCTCGAGCTGCGAAAGCTCGAGCGCCTTATCCACCGCCGTATAGCCCGCAATTCCAAGGATTAGCACGCTTGAAAAGGCAACCGCAGACATCAGCGCATATTTGCTGCGTAAGGTCAGTTCGCTCATAAGTAAGGCTCCTGTGCGAGGAAGGAAAATACGGCCTGTGCCAATCTGGGTCAGCTTCCTGCCGAAGGTAGAGAGGCTCGCGCCGCACAACAACCTTAAATTGATTGGGAATAAGTCGCATCGCCACATCCATCTTTGTTGTGGCGAAAACGCATCACTCGCTTTAGAGGGATAAGCGGAGTCAGCGTATGAATCCTATGGTGATACCGATCATCCTCGCGGGCGGGGTGGGATCGCGGCTCTGGCCGCTCTCTTCGGAGGATTTTCCGAAGCCGTTCGCCATTCGCACAGCCGAAGCGACGACGCTGCTGCAAGCGACTGTTCAGCGTGTGGTGTGTGGTAAATATACCGGAAAACCTCTGGTTGTGACCAATGCGCGCTACCGGCATTTGCTCGCGGCGCAGGCGCTGCCGGCGCACGCGGCGCTCTATGAATCGGTGGCGCTGAACACGGCGCCCGCCATCGTGCTCGCGGCGCTATACGCAGCGCAGGCGCGCGCCACGGGCGAGGGGGAGCCGCTGCTGCTGGTGCTGCCGAGCGACCATGTGATGACAGAGGAGGAGTCCTTCCATCGTGCCGTGCAGCAGGCAATGCCATGGGCCGAGGCGGGGCGCATCGTCACGTTTGGGGTGGTGCCCGAATATCCTTCCTCGGAATATGGCTATATCGAAGCGACCGCTTCAGGCCCCGAGGGGGTATACACCATCCGGCATTTTCATGAGAAGCCTGCGCCTGCCGTCGCGGTGGACTACTGCGCCGCCGCTCAGTATTACTGGAACAGCGGGATCTTTCTGGCGCAGGCCACCACATTGCGGCGCGAGGCCCAAATCCATGCGCCGGAAATCTATTCTGCTTGCGTGGCGGCGATGGAAGATGCTCGGCACGTGGGCGACGAGTGCTGGCCCGATGCCCATGCCATGGCTGCATGCCCTGCTGCCAGCTTCGACCGCGCGATTATGGAGCGTACACAGCAAGGGGTGGTGGTTCCGGTCTCGATGGGCTGGCGCGACCTCGGCACCCACGCCGCGCTTGACGCCTATCGGCAGTCCGTGCAGGAAAAAACCTGTGCCTAGCGATGGTCGCGCCAAACCGGAACGGTCGCGCGCCAGTAACCGAGCCGAGACCAACCGTATCAGGAACGCATAAGGAAAAACACTATGCCGCACTCGCCCCAAACCCTTCGCGTCGCGCTCGCATCGCGCAGCTACGATATCGCCATCGGCCATGGGCTGTTGGCGCGGGCAGGGGAGTATCTCGCGCCGCTGCTGCCCTCGCCGCGCGTAGTGGTGCTGAGCGATACGACCGTCGCCGCGCATTATGCCGAGGCACTCGAAGCCTCGTTGCGGGCGCAGGGAATCACTAGCCAACGCATCACCGTGCCTGCGGGCGAGGGGAGCAAAAGCTTCGCCACGTTTGAATCCTTGATGGAGCAATTGCTGGCCCTCGCGCCGGATCGTAAAACCACCTTGATCGCGCTCGGTGGCGGCGTGGTGGGCGACCTTACGGGCTTCGCGGCCAGTGTGCTGCTGCGCGGCGTACCGTTTATTCAGGTGCCCACCAGCCTGCTGGCGCAGGTCGATAGTTCGGTCGGCGGGAAAACAGCGATCAACGCGCGTGCGGGCAAAAACCTCATCGGCACGTTCTATCAGCCGCGCGCCGTGCTGGCCGATACCGCGACCCTCGCCACCTTGCCCCCGCGCGAGCTGCGGGCGGGCTATGCCGAGATTCTGAAATACGGCCTCATCATGGATGCAGATTTCTACCGCTGGTGCCAGGGCCATGGGGCTTCTATCCTCGCGGGCGACGAAGCTGCGCAGGCCGAGGCCATCTACCGCTCCTGCGCCTTCAAGGCCGCGATCGTCGCCGCCGATGAGCACGAGGCCGACGCTCGCGCGCTGCTCAATTTTGGCCATACGTTCGGCCATGCGCTCGAGGCGGAGACGGGCTACAGCGCCACATTGCTGCATGGTGAGGCGGTCGCCATCGGTATGGTGATGGCGTGTCGGCTCTCTGCCGCAATGGGGGGGCTAGGGGCCGATATGGCGGCGGAAGTGGCCGCGCATCTGCGGGCGCTTGGTATGCCTGCATCGCTCGCGGATATCGATCATCCCTGGACGGTGGAAGGCATCGTGCGCCATTTCAGCACCGATAAAAAAGCCGAAGGCGGGACCCTCACCTTCATTGTGCTCGATGCCATCGGCCATGGCCGCGTGGCCAAGCAGGTCGATCCCGCGCTGGCGCGCGCCGTAGTGGCCGAGATGGTGGGCGAGGCGAAGCGCTGAAGTGTTCTTGTTATTAGGTCGCCATCAGCGATCATGCTTGCTGAGCGTGTGAAGATAGGGCTGCCATCCCGGGACGGGCCCAGGATGACAGCCTCACTTCAAACGCCCAGATCGTGTCGTCGCCTGCGTGCATACTCCCCTAATTCACCAACGGTGCAACCGGCGGTGTCGGGCTACCGCTGGGGTTCGCGCCGGTGTTAAGCAGCCGGTAGCGGAAGGTGCCTGCGGTCGAGGTGTCGCCATAGGTGACGGACTGCACGCCGACGCTGCCCTCCACTGCCATGGCCGCAAGCAATCCCGCCGCTTCGCCAATCGCCATGCTCGAAGCCTCCATGCGGAACGCGCCAAACACCGGGTGGCTCATGCTGCCGTGGAAGCTGGTCACGTAGTTGGTGCATTCGCTGGCGTTCGGGGTGATGGTGCTCATGGATAACACGCCGCGCTTATTGGTGCCGAATACGGTTCCCAGCGCGCCGTTGCTTTGCCCGGCAAACACGTTGATGCCGCCCTCGTTCCAGTAGGTGTAGTTCCCGCCGTTATAGACGGGGAAGCGCTGCTGCTGGTGCGAGTCGAGCGCGTAGCTCATCACGCTGATGGTCTTCGGGTCGCGCGGCGGCGTGCCGTCGCTGGGATAGCCCGCATCCACTTCCGAGAACACCGAGCCACCGCCCGTGTAGGAGGTGTTAATCATCCGCCGCCCTTCACGCACGTAAAGCTGCGGGTTGAAGTTGGTGGGGTCCGTCGCGAGGTTATCGGTATAGCTCCACACATCGAAGCCCCAAAGCAGTGCCTCGGTGCGGAGTGCCGCCGGAATCCGCGCATCCACATAGAATTGCAACACCCACCAGAAGCGCAAAATATGGCCAATATGATCCTGCCAGATCGTCTCGCGGCTGGTGCTATTCGCGGCGATATAGCCATAGTTCCCGCCGACATAATCAAGCGAATAGCCGCCCACCGCGTTACAGTCCCGCATCAGGCTATTGATCTCTAAGCCGCCTTTGGCCGCGAAGAAGTCGTTAATCCCCCACTGGCCGGAGGTTTGTGAGCTGGCATAGCCCGCCGTGAAGGTGCGGCTTGTCGCCGTCGCCGCATCCGAAAATGCTTTAATGGTACGGATGAATAGCTCGGCTTTCTGTGCTGTGAAGCCAAAGCTCGCGGGGTCGAGGAAGCCGATAGAAACGCCACTGCTGACGGTCACCGTCTGGTTGATGGTGACGGTGGTGCTCGTCACCGCTGTCACCACCGCGCCATAGGCGATGCCGGTGCCAAACACCCCAAAGCCCACCGCCACGCCCGTGGTGCTGGCAAAGTTCAGCACCGTGCCTGCCGTGGTGGTGGCGTTGGTGGCGAGGCTGAGCGTCGTGCCATTGAAGATTTGGCTGGCGCGGCCTGCGGTGCGCGTCATCGTCAGGCGGAAATTGTAAGCCTGCATGTTGTTCGGGTCGGCTTGGCCAAAGGTCGGCACCACCCAGGCGCTGCCGTTCCATTTGCGCACGGTGTTATCGGCGAGGATATAGGCCGTGTCGTTGGTGGAAGTGCCGCTACCGCTCGCGGTCGTCGCCAGCACGTAATCGCATTTCACGCCCGGCAATGCGCCCGAGGTGGGGCTGCCCGCCGTCACCCATGGGTCGACATTGAAGGCGGTCGAACCATCCGGCAGGGTCGGCTGAAGAATGCCGCCGCCGTTAGCCGAGGGACTCGAAACCGCATCGAACCCGTTATGGTTCTCGCCATAGGTAGCGTTCGCCTCGCGGCCCACGCTGCTGCTGATGCCGACGAGCGGCAGAAAATCGCCCTCGTAATCGGCCCCTACCACCACCTGCGGGGTGATGGTTTTAGCGGCACACACGGCCCCGGCCACGCTGCGGCTGGCGGTGGCGAAGCTCGTGATCTTCTGCCCGGTTTTGCTGACAGAAGACACACCGCCCGAGTAATAGACCGGAATCCCCGCCTCGCAGAGCATATCCTCGAACACCATGCGGAAGACGCGCGGCTCGCCATACATGTCCGTGTCGGCCTTGCCGTTTTTGGCGGCGGCACGGCTGAACACCCAGCGCGGCAAGCCGCCATAGGCCCCGGTCGCCCAGGTGGTCAGCGTCGTGCCGCTCGGGCAATCGGCGGTGAGAGGCACGCTGAGCGTGACGGTCAGGCCGATGCTATCGAACGCGGAAATGGTGGTTCCGGTGCGAATGCCGGTGCCGGAAATCGTCGCCCCGACCACGAGGTTGCTGGTGTAAAGCACCGGGATAACCTTGCTTCCCTTGGTGGCGAGCGCGGTGGTCGGCACGCGGATAATCGCGTTATCCGAAGCGATGATTGGCGGGTTGATGGTGAGCGTCGCCAAATCTGCTATAGCTCCGGTAGTCGCGGCGCTGAGGGTGATCTGGCTACCCGAAATCGCCTTAATGTAGGTATTGCCGGGGATATTCGTGCCGGTGATGGCGAGGCCGAGCGACACGTTGGTCATGCTGGTAAGCGTCAGCACCGTCGCCCCGGTCGTCTGCGCGCCGGAATTGGTGACGCTGTAGGTGGGGGCGGTCACGTCGGTATAGCCCAATCCGCCCGCCATCATCCCGCCGACGGCATATTCCCGCCAATCGCCGATAATGGCGACGGTGCGCCCTTCCTTCTTCGCCCGGTAAGCGGCGACGATGCCGCCCGGTTTCGCGCCATAGACCGCCACATCCGCCGCAATGCTCGAAACGGTCGAGCCGGTATCGTAGCCCGCAGTGAGGGTGAGTTTTGCTAAATAGCCGTCTAGTGCGGTAGCATCACCTTTCGTACCGATTTGTAGACTGGTGATGCTGGTCGCGCCCGAGGTCTTGGTTTGGTAGTCACCGCCCGCTTGCGAGGCAAGGGCGAGGTTGGTGCCGTTCCACGCCACCTGCGCATCCTTATTGCCCAGCGTGTAATTGCCGAGGAAGGTGCGGAAGCTGCGCGCGCCCGCGCCATACGCGGTGCTGATGCTGCCGTCGGTCTCGCGTTGCAGCAGTGCGCTTGCACCATTGAGGCCCAAGATGGGTGCCACACGTGGCGCAACGGCGGGAATGCCGCGCGCATAGGCCGAAACCCATGAATAACGCCACGGCATGGCCCCAAGCGTCGCCTTGAGGGTGGCGGTCGTCCCTTGCGCCATCGTCAGCGCCGCGCCCGCCAAGGTCACCACATCCTGCGCGCGCGTGCCGCCGGTGAACTGCACGGCCTGCCCGTTGGTCACGGTAATCGCATTGTTGAGGGTGACGGTGCTGCCGACGATGTTCGTAATGACCGTATAGGCCGGAACGCCGGTGCCCCACACCACCTGCCCGATTTGCAGGCCCGTGGTGCTGGTCACTGTGTTGCTCGTCTGCGCCGTCACGGCCGCGCTCCACGTCGTCGCCACGTTCGGCGAGTAAATCGGCGAGGTCGCCCGCCCATACATATCCGGCACCGTCTCGAGCTGCGGCATCGCAAGGCGCAGGGTGAAGTCATAAGCCGTGCCGCTCACCATCTCGAGGCCCACATAAAGGCTGCCATTATTGCAGGTGGCATAGCAATATTGCGGCCGGGTTTCATAGCGCGTCATAGCCGAGGGCACGCTCGCTGGCGGGTCGATCAACGCATACGCATCGCTCGATTTATCGCTAGTATTCACCGTGCTGTTGATGAATGCATCCGTCCCCGTGAGGGTATTGGCGGTGACGTTATCGTTCAGTACCCGTGTCGCCAGCTTGGCGTTGATGGGAAGCGTTCCCGCCCGCACCGAGGCGAACACAGAGCCGACGATATAACTCCCCGTCGGCAGCGGTGCCACGCCCGTATTGTTACCACTCCCGCTGAAATCCATCCGAATGGTGGTGCTGCTGGCGGTCGCCGTTCCCGCAAAGCGCAGGTCTACATAAGGCAGGTTGGTGCTGCTGTCGGTGCCGGTCGCCAGCACTTGCCAGAACACGCCCGCAGGCATGTTGTTGATGGCCCAGCGGTTTGGTAGTGTGCCAACATTCGCCACCAGCGTATCGCTGCTGGTGCCGCTCGTCACGACGCCATTGAGCGAGTTATTCAGATAATTGGTTGCTGAGCGTTCAATCAGCAAACCATTGTCGGTGCGCCGGATAGTATTCGCGGAAAACTGTGTCCAGGTGCCAGTGCTTGCCTGTGCATAACCGATGGAGTTACGAGAAACAGCCAGCAGCCCCCCCGCCACCGGGTCGGCATACGACGCGGTGGGGGTGGTGTAGCTGTTGCCTGCGAAATCGAGGGTGGTTGCAGCCGGCGGGGTAGCACCGCTCGTCGCCGCAAAATCCAGCAGCAGCGCGCTCATGCTTATACCGGGCGCGAGGCTAGGGTGATAGTGCGGTCAGCGGCTTCGCTGGCGCTCGATTGCAGCTTGATAAACCGCACACCGGCCAGAATCGCCAGATTCTCAACCGGTACGTATTTGCTCGCACCCACCGTCAGTGCATAATCGGCCCCGGCGGATTGTACAGGCGTATAGGTGCCAGCCAGGCTCGGCGCGGTTTGGATTTTGATGGTGGTGCCGGTGAAAGCAGCCGGCATATAAAGCCCGCAAAGCTGGGTGCCGCCAAGGTCAATCGCGGCCGAGACCGTCGTGCCCGAGGTAATCGTCGCCACCTTATCGGTCTGGACGGAAGGAGTGTAATCACTGCTAGCCATAAGGAAATCCTGCATCAAGGGTGAAGGCGAAGGGCCAGTGCCCTCGCATGACTGCAGGATAAGTAGGATGCGATTACC
>CAZUOS010000001.1:3328-42379 GCA_964621415.1 uncultured Azospirillum sp. | reverse complement strand
CCCCGCGAAGGTCGCACCCTTCGCCTGGTGCGTGCCCCCTGGGGGCTTCCAGGGGTCCGGGGGATTACCCCCTTGGGGTCCAGCGGGATCGCCGCCAGGCGCAAGCTCCGCAAAGCTGGCAGCCCTTAGGGAATGCCCCCTCGGGACTCAAGCCAACCAAAGTCCCCGCGACGCGCCGGCGCTCCGCGGACTGAAAAGTCCCCGCGACGCGTCACGGGGCAATTTCAGTATTTAGACCCTTCTGGACCCTTCCCGCGGGGCGCTCGCCGCGCGCCGCGATGACCTTTAGGTTGGTGGTGCCCTGGAAAAGGACCTGAATTCGCGGACTCACGGTTGATCAGAGGGCTGATTATTATACGAAAGTCGCCACTTCTCAAAAACCCTGGGTGCGAGCTGCGGATCGGTTTGAAATCAAGGACTTAGCAGAAATGCTGCCAGGGGGAGTCGCTCCCCTAGATGCAACACTTTTTCCTTTTGTTTCCAGGGGGTTGAGTCCTGAGTCGCATCTTGTAATTACTTTTTTAATACTAATATAATTTATTAATATATATATATACATATAATACACCCCCATGGCAGGGCTCCCCCTGGGAATATGTTATACCGCTATATGCGCGTTTTCGGATTACATGATGCGACTCGGGAGCTAACCCCTTGAAAGGCCTGGGGAAAGGAGTCGCATCTTAGGAGCGACTGTCATTTATTTCTGTTTCTGCTAAACCATTCAGTTTACTGTACGATTTGGCTTGCACCTTTGTTTTTTCAAAAGATGCGGAAAAGGTGCGGATGGCCTAGAAACAGAAATGGACCCCTATTCCGAGGTCCTGGTTGGAGGGTACCACGGCGCTATTTATATGTAAATAATTTTGTTTCCCTCTCCGCGAACTTTGGATATACCGTGGAGCTCAACATGTCCTGGCTGGCTGTATATTCGCGACCGAACGCCGAAAGGTCCGTGGCAGACCGGATCAAATCGGATAGCCCAGCCACGCCTGTGTTCTTCCCCTTCATCCGGGAGGTCAAGCGGGTCCGCAGGTTCCGGAAGTCCCGGCTGGTCAAGACAGAACGGGCTCTGTTCACCCAGTACCTGTTCGCCCGGGTGGAGCCATACTGGGTCTGGTACCTGAAGACCATACCGGACGTCCTCGCCGTCGTATCGATCGACGGCACCCCCATTTCAATCCCGGACACGGTCGTCGACGCCATCAGAAGGATGGCCGACCCGGACGGCTGTGTCAGGGACACGGATTTCACGAAGCCCGCGACCACTGGCGCCTTCAAGGTCGGCGACTGGGTGCGGATCAACTGGCCGGACCGGATACTGGATGGCTTCCTGGTCCAGCTGGCTTCAATCAATCGACAAGAAGCAAGCGTCTACGTCACCATGCTGGGGTCTGTACGCGAAGTCCGCGTACCGGCAAGGAACGTAGTGGCTGCAGCGGCTGTGGGTTAAGACCCAGACCCAGTTTCGCCGTGTCGCGGTCGGCTATTTCGGATATCCCGGGATAGCCTATAACCCAGGCCACATCACGTGGTTGGGTCCGTCAGGCATACTCAGATGAAGCACACCAAGACAAAGCCAGGAGATACGGAACGGCGCCGGCGGCGCACGGTCACTCGCGATGGGTACTTCGACGGCGAGGAACCGTCGGAGACAATCAGCGACCTGACGTATTCGGGATACAGGCTGGCCAAGGGCGTCCAGATCCGTCCTGTTGGCCGCAGGCCGAAGATCACCGACCCTGGCATGCTGGATAAGGTTTGCGAGGGGTTGGTCATGGGTTTGGGGATTGGCGAAGTCTGCGCACCACGGGATATGCCGTCCACAAAAGATCTTTATAAAACCATGGCGAAAGACCCCGAAGGCGAAGTCTCTGTGCGTATCAAGCAGGCGCGAGATTTCCAGCAAGATGCCGTCATGGATCAGATCCGCGAGCTGACCGACGAAATGAATGACGCAAACTACCAGCGTGTCTCTGCCCAGATCCGGAACCTCCAGTGGCTCGCGTCGAAGCTGGCGCCGAAGCGTTACGGCGAGAAGGCGGACCCGACGATGATCGACAACCGTCGCCAGTTCGTGATCAATATCACATCGGATCAGTATGAAGAAGTCTCAAGCCGACTTCTGAACGACGTATGATGACCCGCGAAGAACTGCTGATCGCACAGAAGCTGGCGAGGGAAGACTACTATTACTTCGTCCGCTACATGTTCAAAGCCCGTCATGGCTTCAAGTGGCATCAGGCGCCGCACCACAAGATGATATGCGATGCGCTGATGAAAGTGTTCCGCGGCGAAACGAGCCGGCTGGTCATCAACCTGCCGCCTCGTTATTCGAAGACCGAACTGGCCGTCGTCAACTTCATCCCCTGGGGGATCGGAATGGCGCCGGACGCCGAATTCATTCATACGTCCTATGCAGCCCGCCTCGCTGCAACGAACTCCTGGCAAGCCCGGGAGATCGCCATGCACGAGGACTATCACCTCCTGTTCCCGAATGTGGGACTGCGGGATGATACGCAGGCCAAAGACGAATGGCGTACCACGGCTGGCGGTTGTGTCTATGCCGCAGGTGCTCAGGGTACCATTACAGGCTATGGCGCGGGAAAGGTCCGGCCGGGCTTCGGTGGCTGTTTCCCCTATGATGAATTGGTTCACACGGAAAAGGGACTGATAAAGATCGGGGATATCGTTACACGTGGAGAGGATATCCGCGTTTGGTCATATAATTTTCAGACGGGTCAGGAAGAACTCCAGCCTGTCGATACGTTGTGGCATAATCCTCCGAATGAGATATTGGAAGTTACATTAAGCGATGGGACGGTTTTCCAGTGTACGCCTAATCATAAGATTTTTACGTCACAAGGCTGGATGGAAGCTCAGTATTTATCGGACACGACTCTTCTTCCGGATATGTTTGAGTTGAGCCAGGGTCAGCCCGGTTCTTGTCATAGCTTCTTTTCGGCTGATCGTCAGATCGCTGGCGATTGCGATGACGTCTTCGGAATGTTTGGGCTTGAAATTCCAAATGGGGTCGGGCAGGTCTTTCGTGATGGTTACCCATGTCTGCCGGAGTTTAATCTGGCGAACAACGCCTGGGACGATACCGAATTTGTTAGCGAGTTCAATCGGCGACTGTTGACTCGTGAAAATTTGGATAACTTGGTCTCGTGTAAGTTTGGCGCCGGGTCGCCGTTCGAGAAGCGGGAATGTCCCGTGTCTGATAGCGTCTTGCATGTTTTGGGACTTGGTTCCATAAGCGAGGTTTGCGAGCCGGTTGTTGAAGTAATCCCCATCAAGGTGTCGGGTTTCCATTCCCGGTGGCCGAGGGCCAACGAAAGTTTTCAGGACAAGTTGGTGAATGAAAACAAAATGGAGTTTGGAATTCTTGGACAGTGTGACCCGGAGATACTTTTTACTGATTTTCGGGACCAGGATACGACTGGCGATTTTTTGAGAAATACCGTTTTTGTGAATGATAGTTCTGTCAAGGCTTTTGATATTCCCCTGATCACTGATAGCGTAAAATCCTTCAAATCCTGGGACCGGCATCCAGTTTTCATTCGTCGTATTGGCCATGTTGATCATACCTTCTGTTTGGAAGTGAGGAACAATAATAACTTTTACGTGGCCCAAAAGCCAGTTCTAGTTTCTAATTGTATAATTATTGACGATCCCCACAAGCCGGGGGAAGCAGACTCGGATGTGATCAGGCCGCAGGTCATCCGCTGGTTCCAGGACACGCTGGAGTCAAGAAAGAACACGAAGGATACGCCGATCATTCTGATCATGCAGCGTCTGCATGAAGAGGATTTGGCAGGCTGGCTTCTGGCTGGCGGAAACGGCGAGCACTGGGACCATATCAATCTCCCGGCGCTTCAGGAGGACGGCACGGCCCTGTGGGAAGAGAAACACTCCGTTGAGGATCTCCTCCGTATGCAGGAAGCGAAGCCGTGGTCGTTCTCTTCGCAGTACCAGCAGAAGCCCGTTCCCCCGGCCGGCGGTATCTTCAAGCCGGACAAGATCGAGGTCGTCGACTCGACCGAAGGCGTCCTCCAATGGGTTCGGGCTTGGGATCTCGCAGCGACGAAGAACGACGGCGACTGGACAGTCGGTACGCTGATCGGCAAGACCCCGGCGAACAGGTTCGTGATCAAGGACGTCACTCGTTTCCAGGGAACGCCCGATCAGGTCGAAGAACGGATCGTCTCGACGGCAAAGCTCGACGGCCCGCGGGTGAAGATCAAGCTTCCCCAAGATCCGGGCCAGGCAGGCAAAGCCCAGATCACGTATCTGACTCGCGCCCTGGGAGGGTTTTCCGTTGTCAGCGCTCCTGTGAGCGGAGACAAAGTGACAAGGGCCGAACCTTTCGCGGCTCAGGTCAACGTTGGGTCCGTGATGATGAAGCGGGGCGACTGGAATTACCCGTTCACGAATGAACTGAGGCATTTCCCGTTCGGTAAGAACGACGATCAGGTCGACTCTGCCGCCGACGCGTTCAATACTCTGTTTGAAAAGTCCAGGTCCGGCGGGATTGCCGGTCAGCTCATATAATGGATAGACCAAGTGGCTGCTGAACCCGTCACACTTACCCCGGACACTCCGTCGGCAGCGCACAGCGCCATGTCGGCAGATTGGTCTATGCTGCGGATACTGATGGCGGGAACCCGCCAGATGCGGGCCGCGGGCGAAACCTATCTGCCGAAGTACGACTCGGAAACGGCTACGTCTTACGCCAACCGTTTGGCTCGCGCCGTTCTGACGAACTATTTCGAAGACGCCGTTCGGAACGTCTCAGCCATGCCGTTCCGCCGGAATGTGACGCTGAAAGACGCGTCGCCGGAACTTGAAGGGATCATGGCCGACGTCGATCTGAACGGCAATGACCTGCACAAGTTCGCTTCGGACGTCTTTGAGGACTCGGTCGTTGCTGGCCTGGGGTATATTTTCGTTGATTACCCCAAGTCGTCGGCGATCGCTCCTCCGGGCCGTAAGCCGACGATCGCGGATGTGAAGAAATCGAATGCCCGTCCTTACTGGGTCCAGGTCACGGCGGAGAACGTCCTGTCCTGCTACTTCAGCATTCATGATGACGGCAAGATCCGGATGGTATATGCCAGGATCTTGGAAGAGACACACGACGAGCCGATCCCCGGTGTCTTTACCGAGTCGGTGACGCGACGGGTCCGCGAGCTTTTCTTCAACGATCTGGGCCAGCCATCATGGCGGCTGTATCGCCAGTCGGTGAATGAGAAGGGCGAACAGACCTGGGTCGTCGATGAGGAAGGCGTCTTCACGATCAGCCGCTTGCCATTCGTTCCGGTGATTGCCGGACGGCGCCGCCAAGACGGAACGGTCAAGCCCCTGTTTCTGGATCTGGGCTTCAAACAGATCGAGCATTACCAGTCGTCGTCAGACCAGCGCAATATCCTGACGGCGTCCAGGTTCCCCATTCTGGCCGTTGCTGGAGCGAAGCCTGAATTCAAAGCAGATGAGAAGCCGGCGTTCGGTCCTTATACGCTGCTTTTCACGGAAGACGCCCAGGGCAAATGGTACTGGGTCGAAGTCCAGGGCACGGCGATCGCTCAGGGCCAGAAGGACCTGGAAGTCCTTACGGACGAACTTCGGGTCATGGGCCTGCAGCCCGTCATCGCTGACACCGGCGGCGTTACAGCCACAGCCCGGTCGATCGACGAGTCCAGGGCTCATACGTCGATCGAGAAAGCGGCGATCAATCTGAACGACGCTCTCAATCAGGCGCTTGCGCTGACCGAAGAATGGCTGGGGAGTGAGTCCAAGGCCACGGTGACCGTGAACCGTGACTTCGGATTGTCGCTGACAGCGAAGAGTGAAATCGACTCGCTGCTGAAGATGAGGGCGACCGGGGAAATCAGCCGGGAGACGTTCTGGCTTGAGATGAAACGCCGCGGCGTTCTGAACCCGGACTTCGACGACGAAAAAGAAAAACTGATGATCGAAAGCGAGTCCTTAGGTGGCAACGTCCCCGAAGCTTGATGCCCAGATCCTCCATCGCATTGGGGTCGAGCGTTTCGCGACGGGGGTTATCCGTAAGATCGCCGCTATCCTCGATAAGGCCGAGGCGGATATCGAACGGAAGCTTCTGAAGTGGCTGGCTTCCCACGATACCGAGGCTGGCTACGGCGCCGCGACCCGTCGTCAGCTGGAGAAACTCCTCGCTGAAATCAAGAAGATCAACGTGGCCGCCCATCGCGCCATGTATAAAGGGACGCGGAAAGAACTCGTCGATCTGGCCAAGAGCGAAGGAGAATTCGCCAAGACCCTGGCAGCGACTCAGGCAACGATCGGTGTCAAGTTCAACGTTCCCACGTCGCGGCTGCTCGAAGCCGCGGTCGACAACAAGCCGTTCCAGGGCCGGCTTCTGAAGACCTGGTTCGACGATCTGAGCGCTTCTTCGCAGAAGCGTATCAGTGACGCCGTCACGATGGGTCTGGTCCAGGGCGAGTCCATGGACCAGATCGTCAAGCGGGTCTCCGGAACGAAGTCGCTGTCTTACAAAGACGGCGCATTCGCTGTCAGCCGGCGGATGCTCGAAGCCGCGGTCAGGACCGCAACCGCTTCGGCTCATAACGAGAGCCACGAGGCATTCGCGAAAGAGAACCCGGACCTGTTCGAAGGGGTCCGGTGGATTACGACACTTGATAGCCGAGCATGCTTGGCCTGCGCCGAATTGGCGGGTGAGATATTCCCGGTGGGGGAAGGGCCGCGACCGCCAATCCATTTTAATTGTCTACCGGGGGATACCCTTGTAACGACCCAGCCGATCACGGCTGCGGCGAAGAGGAAATTTAAGGGACAGCTCGTCGTCATCCGCACGGCCTCGGGTTTCGAACTCGCCTGCACCCCAAATCATCCGGTATTCACGGATCGCGGGTGGCTTCCGGCGCAAGCGCTTGATGAGACTTGCCACGTACTTTGCGACCTCCGGGGTCATAGTATGCCTACTCGTGGAAATCATCAGCAACGAGTAGCCCGCATTCAAGATATAGCGGACCCGTTCTTGGTTCCTGGCGGACGTAATACTGCCATCGTGCCAACCGCCGCCGAAGATTTCCACGGCGACGGAACCGAACACGAAGTCGCAATTGTATGGACCGATCGCTTTTTCGGGGATACCAACCAGGCCAAGGTCTGCCAGCGTTGCAGAGAAGATCTTTTCGCCAGGGGACAAGTGGAATTGCGATCCACGCCGTTCTCTGGTGAGAGCGTGTTTGAGACGAGACTCCAGGGTCCGTTTCTTTCCTTTCTTTCCGCGGACAGCGTCATGGGCTTTCTTGGTGAGGGCCTGCCGTTGTTCGGGGGTCGAGTTTTTCATTCGGAGGGACATGGCTACGCTGCGGCTTCGGATCTGAACTCCGTTCAGCTGAAGGATCCTTCGGACGGATATCCGATGAATGCCCAGATAGCCGCTGATCTGTGTTGTGCCTTTCCCGGCGAGGTATTCTTTGATGATATAGTCTTTGTGGGTCGTCGCGATTTTCATGGACATGTCTATAACCTCGAAACGGAAAACCATCTGATCGTTGCCGATGGTATTACTACAGGTAACTGCAGGTGTACAATAGAAACCATCCCCGTCGGGTCGCCGGTCGAAGCCGAACCGACTTATGAGAACTGGCTCAGTGAACAGGACGAAGAAACCCAGCGGGATACGTTGGGCGACGCTCGATATACGTTGTGGAAATCCGGCGGGGTGCCACTCGGTAGTTTCAGTGTGGATGGCAAAGCGTTAACGCTTGACGAATTGAAACAGAGGGACTACGCCGCCTGGGTAAGACTATGGCCGGAGAAACTCTGATGGGTGAAGTCAAACATCTGCCGGGAACGACACTCACTCCCGAAGTCGTCCTTCATCGGACCTTAGGAAAACTTGATCGGATCAAGAACGTCGCGGTTATCATTCAGTGGGATGACGATACGATGGACATTGATTGGTCGCAGATGAAAGCGTCTGAACTTTGCATGGCCGCGATCCTCCTGACGAAGACCGCGACTGACACGATCGTGGTGAACGAAGATGACTGAAGAACCTGTTCGGGTTTCCCGCGCCGTTATCGCTATTGCCACTCTGGCCATCGTTGGCGTCTTCGTCGCAACGGCCATTCTGGCTTATGTCTATGGAGGATCGGTATGAAGACTTTATCCGTTGCCCTGACGGCGTCCGAATGGCAGGAGGTCGCCTCGGGCACAGCCGCCGTGATCCTCCGCCGCAAGCGGTCATCCGGCGTCCGTATCCATGTCGGAACGACAGTTCCGGATCTCAATACGAACGATTATGTCATGATCGATCGCGACAGCTCCGACGAAATTACGTTCACGACCCTGGGGGCATCGGACAAAGTTTTCGCCCGGGCGGATCAGCCCACGGATGGCATCGTTGAACTGACGATCCTTTATGCGGATACGACGGCGCCGGTCCTGTCGAACGTCGCCGCGACGAAACTGGGCCACAACGGTGGCACGGGGGTCTTCGATACAACCGAAGGCGCTGGCAAACACCACTGGATCTTGTCCCTCGCGGCAGACGCCGTGACGGCTCAACAGATCAAAGATGGTCACATGCATGACAATACGGCGGCCGCGGCGTCCGGGGTTGCCGATGCAACGGCCGGAACGACTCAGTCAATATCGTTTGTGGATCTGGAGCCCGAACAGACATATTACTTCCGCGTCGTCCAGGTGGACCGCTGGGGCAACACGTCGAACGTTGGCGCTGCCGCAGTATCGTTCACGACCGACGCGGCACCGCCGACTCCGTAACAGAACAGTCGCTTGTCTAGGCCGCGGATCGCTTAAGCCAGATCCGCGGCCGACCCTTTAACCGGAGAAACCGAAATGAATAACCTAGCCCGCGCCGCGGAACTGAATGAGATATTCGACAGCTGGGCATCAGGGATGAAACACTCGCCGTGGATCAACGGCGATACGTTCCAGACGCCAGCCTTCCGCAACGGTGATAGGCGCGTGTCCCCACAGCAGATCGCCACGCCAGGCGACGTAATTGTTTTCAGGCTTTACCGCGGGACTTATACTATCGCCGGTGAGCAGGTTCCCTGCCACGTCATTGGCGCGGAAGGTCTTGTCGTCGCGGCATCGGTTTATATCGACGGCCGCACCCAGCCGTTCTTCGCTTTTGATGGCGCTCCGTTGGCAAAGGAAATGCTGGACGCCTGAACCGGGTTCGAATGGAGGAAAGCCTTCTCCGGGCTTGGTGAGTTCGAACAAAAGCCCCGCTTCATGTCTCTTCCTCCCCTGAAGCGGGGCGCCAATTCTTTTAGAAAGCAGACACATGCTGATCGTCGATTTTCGAGTCGCGACTGACGCCGATTGGGATGACTCTTTCTGGGTCACCGATACGACGAACAAGCCCGTGTCTCTGGCTGATGCGGATCTTGAACTGACCGTGAAATTAGATGACCCCGTCCCTCCGGCTGACGGGGTGATCCTGTTTGCCACGACAGGCAATGGGATGATCGTGAAGGACGAAGAACACGACAACGTCTTTTCGATCGCCGTTCCCTATGATATGGTCAAGGACTTCCCCCTTGGCCGGCACTTCCATGTTCTTCACATCATCCGGCCAGGCGAACGGAAACGGTTCTGGTTCGGAGCCATCGAATTTACGGAGCCCTTCAAATGACGGTCACCCGGATCGAGTATGACCGCCGACGGGTCCGCATCAAGTTCCCATCCGTTCCTGGCGTGGCTCTCAGGGTCGAACGTATCGGGCCACGGGGCAGGATCGGACCTGAAGGACCTGCTGGGCCAGACCCCTGGCTGGCGGCCGTCCAGGACGTGTCTGCACAGGGTGGCGTGACCCTGGTTTATTCCGCAGGCAAACACGTCCGCCTGACTCTTCTCGGCGATATCACTTCGCTTTCCGTCGAGGGCTGGCCCGTGGCGAACCGACTCGCCCGCCTGACTCTCGAGACAATCAATACCGGCAACTTCAACGTTCTGTCGTGGCCTGCCGGTTCGCTTTGGCAAGGCGGCATCATCATGCCGCTAACCCAAGGGGCAGGGGCGAAAGATCGTTTCGTTCTGTCCACGACCGACGCCGGATCGACGATCTTCGTCGATGCGGTGGGTTTTGACTATCGATGATCCTCTAAAGGAGAAGCTCAATGGCCTCTTATGTCAAGTATGAGATTTTCCCGGAGCACCTGGCAGGAAAGGTTCATGACCTTCTCGGCACAGGCGGCGCCGCGGATGCTCTCAAGGTGGCGATCCATTCGGACGCCCCTGTCGTCGCTACGGACACCGTTCTCGCGGACCTCACACAGGTCACGGGCACCGGCTATTCCGCGGGCGGCATCGGTATCGGCAACAACGGCACCCGGTCGGGTGGCACGTTCACACTGGTCGGAACGGATCAGACGTGGACCGCAGGCGCTGCGGACTGGACGTCCGGCCGCTATGTCGCTCTCTACAATGACACGCCGACCTCGCCGGCCGACCCGCTGATCGCTGACTGGGATTACGGCGCGGCGTTCACGCTGGGCAACGGCGAAACGTTCACCGTCGACTTCGGCGCCAATATCTTCACGCTGGTCTAGTTTCCATGAGTGACGCCCATCTTTCAAATGCCCCGCGGACGCTAGCCTATGTGCCGCTCGACTCGACGCATATCCTGGCGTGTAAGCGGGTTTCTCTTCCGACAGTCCAGTTCATGCTGCCGGAAAAGTATCTCGGGCGTCTTCAGGAAGTAGCTCCGAACCCATGCTGCCGGGAAGCGGAGAACCTTGACATAGAAGCTTGGTTCTCCAATTCCGCCCGTCAGGCAGAAGGGGCTCCGAATATTTACAAGTTCTACTGCAAGGTGTGCGAGGCCTGCCACGTCCGCTTCTGTCTCGGCGGCGGTGATGTTCGGCCAGTTTGGGAAATCGGATGACCCGCAAACTCGGACTTCGCATCGGCGTCGCTGGCGGCGTTCCCCAGTTTTCTGTGCGGCCGACACCGTCTGGTTCAGCCCAGTCGGGTCAGACCCTGACGGCGAACCATGGCACCGCATCGAATAACCCGACGTCTTATGCATACCAGTGGTGGAAAGTCGACCCGCTGTCGAATGCGGGCGTTGTCGTGCGCTGGAACGGCGTCGACATTTATGTCGGTTCAAAGACGAATTTGGGCACTGCCCAGACTCAAGCTCTAGCTGCTCCAGAAGTCGGTTATCTGATCGGTTATACTCTCTACGCGACGAACGCCGACGGCACGAAGGCGATCGACAGCGTGGTCCTTGGCATCGTGACCAGCGGCACACTGGCTGACGCCTATGCGCCTTCGTCAAAACAGGTCACGACGACGGCTGCCGCGGTCCTGGGCAATGGCCTGACGTATGGCATGGCGAACTTCGCTGCCATTTCTCTGGCATACGCTGGGGACAGCCGCCAGAAATTCACCCTGGAAGCCCTGACCAATGGCGTTGCGGCGAAACATACGGCTGTCTATCTTTACCCGACGGACGCTGATCGGACAGCCCATACGAATTATGTGTCGATGACGGAACGGGCCGGGACCGGTACAGTTGCCGATACAGCCAGCTCGAATTACATGTCGATGTGGGATGCCGCAATCCCGCAGGCTTGGACGGAACTCTATGTGACACTGGTCGTCAGCGCCGATACCGTTCCGCGGGCCGCAATCTCCGGCAAGTTCCACAGCCGCACCGCGACGGCGAAAGTCATCGAAGTTGGATCGGTTTCTGCGAACCCCTTGTCCAGTACAATCGACGTCGATGCGAACGAAGCCGTCTTCGTCGCAGCAGGTGCAACAAACTCAACGGATCTTTATTCCGTCCCGCTGGGCTACACGGAAAGCTACGACGATCAGAACCAGGTCGTCTCGGCCAACCACATGGTTGCCGGGATCTTCGACAACGCCGGTGGCGGGAATATCACTGGCCGGACGATCGGCAACGAGTGGCGCGACGTGGTTGGTGACGCCCTGGACGGCGCCAATACTCGTCTCGTCGCTGTCGTTTATGGAGCGCCCTCATGACGCGGTTCTATAAGCTTCGGGTCGGTCGCGAAGTCATCCCTCTGGCGTTCACCTGTTCTTTGACTGTGGACGCCGTTGCTGGTTCGGATCCTTCGATTGTCCTGAAGTCGAACACGCCCGGGGTCGTCTATGGGATCGTATCGGGGTCTGCGAACATGCAGATCATCGACGCGGTACTGAGCCTGATCAGCGACGTGGCCGGGACTTATAATTGCACGGTTCGAATGACGGAACTGGAAACTGGGAGGACCCTGGATGCCTCGTTCACATTCACGATCACCGGGTCCGTTTCACTGGCCCAGGTCACGGGCGTCGCTCGGGTCAGCCGCACGACGACTTCGGTCACCCTGAGCTGGAACGCCGTTCCGGGTGCCACGAAATACCAGGTCGACGTGAACGCGGCCAATAACTGGCGGGACTTGTCGACGACGACCCAGGGAACCGTTGGGGTCTTGCTTCCGGGTACGGCTTTTGATTTCCGTATCCGCGCCACGGACGGATCGACGTTCGGTCCGCCGTCGGCAGTCTTTACCGACTCGACCCTGGATGACGTCGTCGTTCCGCCAGATCCAAACTTCGTTCCGAAGCGGGCGATCGAATTTTCCGACGGCCAGATGCTTCAGATGTATCTGACTCGTCGGTCTGGCGATCCTTATATGGCGTATCGTACGGCGAACGGAGCGAACACAGGGTCGTACGATACGTCCGGCTGGTATTTGGGGCACTTCGCGCCGTTGGCCAGCGTAGGGATGAAACTCGTCCGTTCGACTTGCGGCTGCCCTGACAACTCGACGAATATGACGGCCCAGATCATCCAGAAGATGTATGATGATTATGGCGTCAGGATCAACGGCACACTGACGGATTTGAACCAGTTTTCTGGAACGGCAATCGGCGCCGAGACGATCATCGAGCGGTGTTACAATTACTATAAAGAGGCGATGAATGCCTTTGCGGGTCTGAACGAGCCCAATAACCCGGACGAACCGATGTACGATCCTCGGCCAGGGTCGCCGGACGGCTGGCGCGGTTACGTGATCGATCACCAGTATGTGATCTGCCATGAAATCCGCAACATGACGAAATACCCGAACTGGCCGACGGATCTGACGATTGGTTCCTGGTCTCCGTGGTCTCGTCTGATCCAGAAGATCCGCAGTGTCCTGTATGAAGGTTATGTCCATACGACGGCTCGGGCGAACCAGGCGGGGGTCATGTACTATGACACTTTCCAGCCTTATACGAACCCGAACGGAAGGCAGTGGACTCGTGACGTGGTTCCGTTGGTCGATTGGCCGAACCTCCACCTGTACACCGGCGGCAACATGCCGGACGTTGCAGGTGAGACCGACGGCCTGTTGGACGAAGGTGGATCGAACGATGTGACGATACACATCACGAAGTTGATGGCCCAGTACAAGGAACTGGTCAATCTCGATCCGGCGAAGAAAGTCAAGATCACGGAAGAAGGCTGGGAACTCGGCGGCACAGACGGCCGCAGCTTCACAGTCCGTTTCCTGACGGAAGAAGCCCGCTGCAAGTATTACCAGCGGTCCATGTTCGACTATCAGTGGTGGGGGATCACTGGCTTCAACGCGTTCGAGATGATCGATAACGCGCACGAGCTTCCGAACCTCCCGACTTCCCCTGGTAAGGTTTATGGCCTCCTGGCCTTCAGCCAAGCAGGTGGAGTTTATACGTTCACTCGTCGCATGCTCTGGTACATCATGTACCTGACGCTGAAGGCGATGTGGGACGGTGCCGGAACGGCGAGGACGTTCAACAAGACGAACCTCGAATACTCGTTCAGTGACGGCGGGACAGTCGGCCAATATGATGGCACGATCCGTTGGCAGCTTTATCAGCGGTCTGATGGAAAGTGGCTTCTGCCGGTCTGGAGGAACAGCGAGTCCTGGAAACGGACAGCGCCTGTCGGGAACTCCTTCACTTCGAGGAATATCCGGCTGAACCTCCCGACGTCGAAACCCGTTCGTTACACCCGGCCTTACACCAGGGCGGCTCTTTCTCAAGAGACGCTGGCCTGGACGACGGCCGGCGGCGGTGGAAACGTAAGCCAGGTCGACTTCACTTGCCACGACGATGTGACGATCTTCGAAATCGGATAACCCTTAATGGCCTTCTCGGTTGCCACACCGCTCACGAACCAGTCGACCACGACGAGCGGTAACATAACCGTTGGCTCGGTGAATGCGGCGATCGGCGACATGATTGTCGTCGTGGTCGCCGCCGCGAATTCGAATACGTCCGGCACTTCGTCGATCACAACCGCTTCGGATGGGTCCAATACCTATACGAAGCGGGGTGAAATCAACTATACCCCTGGCGCCGTGGCTGGTGATGGCGCCACACTGGCGTTCTTCACGGCGCCTGTCACGTCGGCTTTGTCGAACGGAACCGTTCAGGTCAACTTCAACCCGAACGTTGCCCAGAAGGCCGTGGTCGTCTTCGTCGTTTCTCCGGGATCGGGGGAAACGATCAGCGTCGTTGCAGCTGGTACGGGTACTGGCGCCAATAAGAACGCCCCGACGGTTACGAAGGCTGCCAATAACGAAATCGGCAACCTCCTGTTCGGCGCCCTGGCCGTTGAAACGGACGATGGCGTTACCGGAGACGGGGACACGACCGGCGGATCTTGGTCAAATGCGACGGCCAGCACGGCACTAGCTGACGGCGGCGCAGACGCGTCGACGATGACCGTTTCGGCGCAGTATAAAATCATTACTGCGACGGGCAGCCAGACCTATAACCCGACGATCACAAGCGGCACTGCTCGTGATACGGCAATCAACTGGCTCATGCTCCAGGTCACCGCTTCGGCGAGGACCCTGGCAGCGGACGGATCTTCGTACGCTCTAACGGGCGGAGCCGCTTCGCTTGAATATGGCCGCGAGGCCGCTGGCGTCCAGACAGCCTATGAGCTGGATGGCAACGCTGCATATCGTGCCTTCGGCGTCGTTGCTTCCGGCGGATCTTATGCGATCTCTGGTTCCGACGTCACGCTGACCAAGAGCGGGTCGACGGCAAAGACTGTTATTGCCGACGGGTCCAGTTATTCGATCACGGGCGCCCTGGCGAGCCTTGAACGCGGGTTCAAGGTCATCGCCGACAGCGTTTCGTATTCGCTGAATGGATCTGCCGTTACGACGAAGATCGGACGGAAGATCGCTATCGCTGGCGCTTCGTATGCCCTGGGGGGCACGGCGTCATCGCTGGAACGTGGTTTCAAAGTCGTCGCTGCTGGATCGTCTTACGCGATCGGAGGGACAGCAGTCACTTTGAAATACGGCCGCCGGATCGCTGCGATCGGGTCGTCGTATTCCATCGTTGGTTCAGCGATGACGCCGAAAATCACGGCGTATCGTATCCAGATTGCCGGGGCTTCGTACAGCCTGAATGGTTCGGCGGCAACGCCGAAGATTTCGGCAAGGAAGATCATCGCTCTTGGATCGTCTTACACGATTAACGGGGCGGCGTCTTCTCTTAAGCGCGGGCTTAAGATCGTTGCAGAGACTTCTTTGTATGCTCTGACGGGATCTAACGTCCTCCTGGGGTCGATTAAGAAAGTCGACGCCCTGGGGACGTCCTATTCGATCACGGGGTCCGCGGTAACGCCGAAGATCACGGCATACCGGATCGCGCTTGGTTCAGTTGCGTATAACATCACGGGTTCTCCGGTCACGCTGGGGTCCGTGAAAGCCGTTATCGCAGAGGGATCTTCCTACGCACTGACCGGCAGCGACGTAACGACGCGCCGGGGATACCCCCTGACAGTTCTGGGATCGTCCTATACGATCGCAGGTTCCGACGTAAGTCTGAAAGCTGGCAGGGTCGTCGTTGCTGCATCGGTCGCTTATACGATCGAAGGAGTTGCGGTCAGCTTTAATGGCGCCCGAAGCCTGCTGCTCGGTGCAGCCTCTTATGCGATTACCGGATCTGCCGCCGCACTACTCCGGTCCCGCAAGCTGATCGCCGCGCCGGCCGGGTACACCTTGACAGGAACCGTACCCACGACACTCCTGGGAAGGAGCCTGGCCGGCGCTCCGTCTTCGTACGGGATCGTCGGGGCTGCAGCGACGCCGCATATCTCGGCTCGCAAGGTCCTGGCCGGGTCCGTTGCGTATAATATCAGCGGCGCCGTATCGTCACTCGAACGCGGCCGCCTGATCGCTGCCCAGGGCGCTGGGTTCGTGATCAGCGGAACACCGGTTTCTCTTGGGTCGATCAAGAAGATCGACGCCCTGGGGGCGGAATACGCGATCGTCGGTGTCGCATCTACGCTTCGTCGTACGATGAAGCCTGCTTTGCTCGGATCGTCTTACACGACGGCCGGGACAGCGGCTATCGTCGCCCGGGGACGCAAGGTCGTCGCGGAAGAAAATATCCACTCGATCATCGGTGCTTCGGCGATCATGAGCCGCGGCCAGTCGATGGTTGCAGCAGGGGCTTCTTTCGCGATCACTGGCGCCGCGGTTACGCTTCGTCACCTGGCCCGTCGGATCACGGCTGCATCGGCCGGGTATTCAGTGAACGGAGCTTCTGCAGGCCTTCTGAAGATCGGCCTGGGGAAGACCATCGTCTTGATGCCGTCCGGGTACCAGGTCAACGGTGTCAATGCCTGGCGCGCCAGGGGTATCTATGCCGGCGTTCATTCGTATGAATTTACGACGGCAGAAGTTTCGATCGAAAAGGGCCTGAGGCTTTCCGGAGGATCTTATTCGATCGGCGGGACGGCTGCAACGCCGTACCGGTCGACGAAACTGATCAAGGCGCTGCCGAACGTCTACGCAATCGACGTCAATTCTCCGGTTTATCTCCGGGGGATCATCCCGTCGTCGACGAACTATGCCGTCGAGTCGACCCCTGTGGACCTGGTTCGCGGACAGCCGAAGAAGGCTTTCCCCGGGGTTTACGAAATCGATGGCGTCGCTGCAATGCCGTTGAAGAGTATCGACGCCGAGTCGGTACTCTACGAAATCACTCCGACGGAAATCTATTCCGAACGGGGTATTATTGCAAGCGGCGTCACTTACGAGGTCTCCGGTTCTCCGGCGACCCCGTATCGAACGACGAAGTTTCTCCGCAGTCTGCCCACGGTGTATTCCGTGGACGGCGTGGGTTGTGTACGAGTCTGGGGCGTCCTCCCTGCACCAGCAGTATACACGATCCAAGGGACACCGGTCACTCTCGCTTTGACGGGGACATTCCACGTCGATCCGGGGACATACCAATGGACCGGAAGAACGGCGGAGCTCTTAAAGGGCACGTACGTTCTGGCTTCCCTGGGCCAGTATGAGCTGACCGGCTCAGACGTTGCGTGTCTCCATGGTCGGTCTGTTCTGGCTTCCCCGGCGGCGTATGCCGTTGCTGGCAGTCCGTCGACGCTCCGTAAAACGGTCGTCAGTGCCATGGACCTTAGCGGCGGAGCCTATGCCCTGGCGGGGAATACCGCGGGGTTCCGCCGCGGGCTTATCGTTACAGCCCTTGGCCCGCTGTATGTGACAGCCGGGTCCGCGGTTTCCGTTCGTCGTGGCCGGGTGGTTCAAGCCGCATCTCATGGCTTGGTCATCCAGGGATCGTCAGTCGTTCTTCGGACCCTGACGAACCCGCTAGTCACAGCCGATGGTTCCTCGTATTCGTTCACGGGAACTCCGGCTTCTCTAGTCAGGTCCCGGCGGATCGTCGCGTCTTCAGTCGCTTACACCCTGAACGGCGCACCGACAGCCGTGCGGAGGACGCGCCTGGCGGCCGCCGCAGCCGGCGCCCATGTGGTAACAGGCCAGACAGCCCGGACCCTGCTCCGGCGTCGCCTGCAGGCCGCGGGCACAGCCTATACTGTCCAGGGATCGGCAACGGCAGCCCTTCGGGGTCGCCGGATCGTTGCCCAGGGGCTTGGTCACTACGTGACAGGTTCCCCGGCAACCGTCAAACGGTCCCGGGTTCTTTCTCTTGCCCCTGGCAGCCTTTCCATCCAGGGGACAGACCCGGCTCTGAAGTTCGGCACACACCAAATGGCGTTGCCCGCTTCTTATGCCATCGGGGGTCTGCCAGTACAAGTCGTCAGGATGCGGACCATCCAGGCGTCGATGAATGAGTACCTGATCGAAGGCGATCCACTGTCGAAGCTTGTTCTTCGCCAGAGGATCGGCTCGCCGTCAGTCCAACTGATCGGCATCTAATTCCGAATATCTCGGAATGCTGGGGAAACCCAGTTAATACAAGAGCGGTGAGGCGTGAGGCCAGCCGCGAGCCGCAGGCGTGAGGCCTGCAAACGGAGGACTAAAATGTTTGACTTCCCCGAAACCGTCAAGGCAATTGATGAGGTCCCGCAGGAGTTTCAGGGCTTGTATGAGGAAAAGGATGGCGTTATCGCGCTGATCCCCGGCCTCCGCAAGTTCTACGCCGAGCGCACCACACTCAATGAAACCGTCCAGAAAGAGCGGAAGCGTACCCAGAATGCTGAACGCGAACTCGGCGGATGGAAGGCCATAGCGGAAAGCCCGGAAGCCTTGAAGACGAAGCTCGCCGAACAGGAAGGCATTTGGACGAAAGAAAAGTCCGACCTGCAGAAACTGATCGACGAGAAGGGTGACGCCACCAAGCAGTTCGACAAATGGAAGTCCGATTTTGAAATCGCGTCCACCGCTAAGGTGAAAGCCGCGGAAGACAAAGTCGGGACCATGCGTGGTTCCTTGGAACGGTATCTGGTCGAGAGCGCAGCGAAGTCCGCGATTGCGGAAGCCAAGGGCAACGTTAAGCTCTTGCTCCCGCACGTCAGGGCAAACTGTCGTGTGGTCGAAGAGAACGGCGATTACCTTGTGCGCGTCGTCGATAGTGACGGCGAGCCTATGTCTGACGGAAAGGGCGGATACCTTGATATCGGAGGGTTCGTGCAGCAGATGAAGAAGTCTGATGATTTCGCATCGGCGTTCGAAGCTGAAGAGAAGGGTGGATCGGGCTCGGAAGGCGGCCAGCAGCGGCCTCCTCGGGGAGCGGTCAAGTCCTATAGTCTTTCAGAGTGGCAGACCAAGATTTCTTCAGCCAAACCGGAAGAGCGCAAGCAGCTTCTTCAGGACAAGATGGCTGGGAAGATCCGGGTCGCGTCGTAACCCCAACCGCCGGATGACCGGCACTTCTCAGAGATGAATAAATTATGTCAAACGACCTTCAGGACCTGATGGACACGATCATCATGCCTGCAGCCCTTCCGGTTCTCCGTGAAGCCTGCGTCATGCCGGCCCTCGTGTCTACAGACTTCGCCGCGGAAGCGGCGGAACAGAACGCCACCATCCGCGTCCCGCTGCCGCAGGATCTCGGTGAAGCTGGCGACATGGATACCGACAACGGATCTTCGGCGACTGACCTGAAGGATCCGAAAGTCGATATCGTTCTCGACAAGTGGAAGTACAAGCAGTTCAAGATGACGGACAAGGAAATGCGCGAGACGGTGACGTCCGGCGTTCTTCCCTCTGCCGCGGACAGCGCCATCAAGGCTCTGGCCAACGCCGTCGACAAGGAACTGGTCGCACTCTACAAGGACATTCCGTATTCGGCCGGCACCGCCGGTTCGACTCCGGATGCGTCGGACGATATCGTCGCGGTCCGTGCCGTCCTTCAGCGCAACCTTGTTCCTCTCCAGAACCGTCGTTTGGTCCTGGATATCAACGCGGAAGCGAAGTTCATCATCCTCTACGCCGACGCCGCGAAGACCGGTTCGACCGAGGCACTGGTGGAAGCTTCCCTCGGTCGCAAGTTCGGTTTCGAGACCTTCTCGGATCAGCTCATGCCGCGCCACACGATCGGCACGGCCGCAGCTGAAGCGACCGGTGCTGTCAATGGCGCCGTCGCTGCCGGCGCAACGACCATGGCCGCGAACGGTTTCACGGGAACCAATACCCTGAAAAAGGGTGATACGTTCACCGTGGCCGACGTGAACTACGCAGACGGCACGGCGATGCAGTTCGTCGTGACGGCAGACGTAGCGGCGGTGGGTGGAGCCTTTGCTTCCATCTCGTTCTATCCCGCAGCTCCGACCGGTGGTTTCCCGACCGCGAAGGGACTTACCTTCACGAAGCCGTCGTCCGGAACGACTTACGGGATCAATCTGGCGTTCCACCGCAACGCGTTCATGTTCGCGGCCCGCACGCTGACCTCGGAAAGCTCGGAGTCGTCCACGATTTCCGTCGCGACGGACCCGGTGACGGGTATTCCGCTCCGTCTGGAAACCTGGCGTGAGCCGGGCAAGGCCACCAGGCACTGGCGCTTTGATATCCTCTTCGGTGTCAAGACGCTCCGCGCCGAACTGGCAGCCCGCATGCTCGGCTGATCCCAGCTGAGATTGTACGACCGGCGGAGGGATAACCTCCGCCGGGTCTTTTAACCAAGAGGAGAAGAGAATGGCAATTCTCATTCGTGATAGCGACGGCCACAAGATCGACGTTTCCGACCCGGCGAAGATCGAAGAACTGAAAGGGTTGGGATTTCGTATCGAGGACAGTGTCCCGGCGGAGACACAATCGACGACGGAGAATGAACAGACGAATGCGGCGGATACTGGCGCCAGTTCCGGTGACGGGGCTTCTAATCCCACTCCGCCGGACCTCGACAAGATGACTATCGAAGAACTCCGGACCCTGGCAGCCTCTCGTAACCTGGCGGTCAACGACAGGACGAGCCGGGCGAAACTCATTTCCATGCTTCAGGACACTGAAAACAAGTGACCAATTACGCGGCCCGCGCTGATATCATGGCCCTTTATGGGCCGACTCTGCTCGACTTGATCGCTGATCGCGATAACGACGGTCGGGCAGAGGATGCGGTCATTGCGGCCGCGCTCACAGCCAGCACGGAGGAAATCAACGGGTTCATCTCCCAGCGATATGTTCTCCCCCTTTCCCCCGTGCCTCCCATGTTCAAGCAGTTCTGTATCGACATGGCCGTCTATCGAATGACGCCCATGGATGATGCCCGTACGGAAGAGATGAGGCGACGATACGAAGACTGCATCAAGCGACTGACGATGATCGCAAACGGCGATCTGGGGATCGGTCTTCCGGAGGATGAAGAACCTCCAGCCGGCGGGGTTGTCCTGACAGCCGGGACAATGCAGTGGGAACGTAGCTAATGGAAATCACGGTTCAGATCGAAGGCCTGGAAGAAGTAATCGCTTCCGTCGACGGTCTGACCCAGATCCAGGCCGATCAGCTGCTTGAAGTCGTCGCTAACGTGATTGCCGGCCAGAACCGGCGTCGAGTTCTTGAGGACACGCATGGACCAAACGGCGAGGCATGGCCGCCACTCAACGAGAAGTATGCACAAAGCCCCCGCAAGAAGGGAAAGAAAATTCTGGTCGTCACAGGCAATATGGCCCGGTCGATCGGTTATGAAGTATCTGGGGACACGGCTTGGATTGGACCGTCAGCGTATTATGCGGGCTATGTCCACGGCGGTACGAGCAAGATGCCTGCGCGCCCATTCATTGGCGTGTCTCAGGACAACCGGTCCGAGATTGAGAAGGTGATCGAAGCCTTTATGACTCGCGCCCTGGGTGGTGGATCATGAACCTGATTGAATATCGAACGAACGTCATCACCTATATCGCCGAAAATTTCAAAGGCACTGACGTCCGCCAGGTCCGCGATTTTCCTTCCAGGTTCGATCTGGAAGCTGTCAAGCGGGTCATTACCCCGGCGCCGACGGTTCTCATATCGATCCTCGGCGTTCCGAACATGCCCCTGGCCAACGACGGCCGGTTCGATGCCACGGTTTCCCTTGCAGCCTATTGTGTCTGCAAGGACGAACCTCTTCGGCCAGCCGCGGATCAGGCGCTGGATCTGGCTTTTGCGATGGCGGAATTCATTTCTCTCCGCACATTCGATATCCCGACTGCCCGACCATCGCTTGTCGTCCGGGTCGACAACCTGCACACGGTCGAAATGGCGGCGAACGGCATATCGATTTCCGCGGTGGCGTTCAACCAGAATGTCAGGCTGGGGCGGGCGATCTACGCGGAAGACGAATTCGGTGAGCCGTTGCCGGCAGGCTTCGATCTGAATGACGTGACGACTTGGCCTGCAAATTTCGACGTCAACGAAGGTCTGACGCCGAGAGGGATCAACCTGAGAGACGAAGATGTCGCTTGACCAAGATGTAACGACACTGATCCGTCGGGTCGCTGAAATCGAACGGCGCCTTCGCAACGTCGTTCGATATGGTAAGGTCGAGGAAGTCGATTACGATAAAGGCCTCGTACGGATCAAAGACGGCAACCTGCTTTCCGGCTGGATGCCGTGGCACGATACCGGCGGCGCGATCAAGACCTGGACCCCTCCATCGAAGGGCCAGGTCGCCGTCATGTTTTCCCCGTCCGGCGATATTGCCCAGGGGATCGCCTTCGCAGGCCAGTTCTCGAATGAGAACCGGGCGCCCCATGACAAAGGGTCGGAATACAAGATGACAATCGGCGGCACATCGATTTTGATCACCGGCGATAAGATTACTTTCCGCACGGATCAGATCGTCTTCGATGCTGACGTTCATCTCGGCGGCGAAGGGGGTCAGCTGGTTCACCGGAAGGGGGATCTGGACAGTGACGGCGACGCCGCTGTGGGAGCGGCTTCTAGGGTTTATGCAGTCTGAGGAGATACGCCAATGACCGAGTACAAGATCCTCGTAGCCGGCTGGATCGGGTCCGCCTATTACAACAAGGGGGACACGGTCAAATTTCCCTCTGCCCAGGTCAAGTATCTGGTGCGCCAGGGCCGACTCGAGCCCCTGGGGGGTGGGTCAGTCCCCGGAACCGCGGAAACCCCGCCAGCGGGCTCCTCCGCACGGCGGAAAGCCCCCGTGAAGACCACAATTGGTGTCCGGTCGGGCGAGGAGATCTGAAACTATGGCCGACAGCCTTGGCTTCGGGCGGGATCAGGGCGGGACGGTCACCGATTGGCTGCACTGCATCCAGTCGATCAAGGATATCTTGACGACCCCGATTGGCACTCGCGTCATGCGGCGCCAGTATGGCTGCGCCCTACATGAATTCATCGATGCCCCGATGAACGACGAAACGATCCTCCGGATCATCGCTGCGGCTGCAGATGCCCTGGACCGGTGGGAACCTCGGTTCAGGCTTCAGCGCCTGATCGTCGATGACGCGACGCCGGGGAAGATGACGGTGACTGTCGAAGGCATTTATTTCCCCCGTGGGCACCTTGGCGACTACAGCTACGGTGAAACCGAACGAGGAACGTTCCGGCTATGAGCGAACCCCATATCACTGAAAGCATCGTTGCCTCCCTGGGAACGCCGTCTTTCGTTGAAGATATTTCTTTCGAGACGATCCTCGCTGCGACGAAAGCGGATCTGATTGCCCGCTGGCCGGATTTCAACGTCCAGTCGCTTGAAAGCGATCCGGCAGTCAAACTGCTCGAGGTCACCGCGTATCGTGAGATGAGATATCGCCAGCGGGTCAACGACGCTGCCCGGTCCCTCCTGATCGCTTACGGCGCCGGCACGGATCTGGATCACCTCGGAGCTTTTTATGACACGGTTCGTCTCGTCGATGAAAGCGACGAGAGGTTCCGCCAGCGGATCATCCTTGCCATCCAAGGGCGTTCCCCTGGGGGCACGATCGCTCGGTATAAATACATCGCCATGTCTTCGTCGCCGAAAGTCCGGTCGGTCGCGGTCTGGCGGGAAGATACCGACCCGACAGTCAGGTTCTCCGTTCTGTCGACGGACGATGGCGGCATACCGGATGACGCTCTGCTGGATCAGGTCGAGGCTTCGCTCCTCGATGACAGCGTTCGACTCGTATCCGATACGATCCTCGTCGAGAGCGCTGTCTTCCAGACGGTCAATATCGCAGCCGATATCTGGCTCCTCCCGGATACCCCGCAGGCCGTCTTTGAGGGGCTTGAACAGAACCTTCGTGACGCCTGGTATGCCGAAGGCGGACTTGGTTTCGATCTGACGCGGTCCTGGATCATTTCCCGTCTGATGCGGGGCGGGGTCCAGAAGGTTACCGTTCAGACGCCGGGAGCGGATCAGACGGCGCCGTTCAACAAGGCGATCGCCCTTGGGACTGTTACCCTGACGATGAAGGGTAGGAATTTCTAATGGATCACCTGCTTCCTCCGAATGCGACTGACTTCGAAAAAGCCATGTCGCTATCGATGGATCGCTTCGATCAGTTCGACGAAGCGATGCTGTCCATGCACGGGTTCAAATTGCCCGGTCTGGGCCGCATCCCGCGGGCGTTCCTGCCGTTCATGGTTTACGAATTCGGCTTGGGAGAAATCTCCAGTTATTTCGGCGACCCCGAAACCCTGATTATGAATGGTCTCCCCTGGCAGCGCCAGCGGGGGACTTTCGCCGCGGTCAGAAGGGCGTTGACTTGGATTAACCAGGCCGGCGATATCGAACACTTTCCGACCCGTCGCAAGCGGTGGAACCTTTGGATGGAACACATCGCGAATGCGATCCCCATCGAAGAACCTACGCTTGACGATATCGAATATCTGTGCAATGTCTCGGCGCCGGCTCGGTCGTTCTTCTGGCGGGGCTTCCGTGACTACGATGTCCGGGCGCTCGATTGGTCCTGGACGAAGTGGAGCCAGACGAATTATTCGACGTATTCAGGCGCTCGGACGAACGGGAAAGCCAAGTGGAGTTTCGGACGGTCGTATGAATTCAATATGCCGTTCCCCCAGGCCGCTCTTGAGGAGATGGGTATCTGGATCGCTCCGACAGGCAGCTCTCTGATGTGGGGTCCGTACACGTGGGCCAACGCCAACGCATCCTGGCAAGATCCTCTGAACGCGTCCCGCGCCCAGCTGATGATTTCCAATCTGGTCGCTAAAAAGGTCCGGGTCGTTTTCCGAGCCGGTGAAGACGTTATCGGATATCGTCGAGCTCGGATTGTCCGCGGGGTCGACTACCAGACTCCCGGCATCTACAGGATCAACGACGAACAGTACGGCCCGTCGGTCTCGCCGTCTATGTTTTATGTTGAAGCCCTGACGGACTTCGGGAACGGGTCTGGGTATGTGGCAGACAATATCCAGCTGGTCTTCGGGGGAACCCGAGTCAACGCCAAGGTCGGTGATCATTGGCTGGACCAAGCCCAGCTGACTGGCGGAACCCGTATCGATATCGGCCCGGTCAATATCGACTTCCGCCGGACCGTTCGCGAACGGGTCAAGATGATCTTCCGTTTCTAGGAGATAGAAATGCCTTATCCTTTCAATCATCCTTCGGGCGTCCCGAATGCCTATGATCGGCACACGGACAAGGAGGATTTCAGTGGCCTGATCTTTCGCGAAGATAAACTGGCGCAGGCCGCCGAACTGAATGAACTTCAGTCGATCATCACGGGCCGGGGGATCAGGACCTCTGGCATGGTCGCGAAAGACGGCGATCGGATTTCCGGCGCGGATATCCGAGTCAATACGGATACTGGCGTCGTTCGGCTCGATGCTGGCGAGGTCTATATCCGTGGGGACGTCCGCCAGGTCGCCAAGAAGACGCTGAACGGCGTGACGATGGTCGGTGAAATCACGATCGGTGTCCGCATTACTTCAAGCGTCATCGATGAAACCGATGACCCGGACCTCCTCGGGCTCCATCCGGGCAGCGAAGCCGAGGGCGAACCGGGCGCAGCCCGCTTTGTCGAGACCGTGACCTGGGGCTGGTCAGGTGACGGCGAAGAGGGAGACCTGTTCGACGTTTATCTGATGAAAGATGGCGTTGTCATC
Source organism: uncultured Azospirillum sp. (assembly GCA_964621415.1). Taxonomy (GTDB): domain Bacteria; phylum Pseudomonadota; class Alphaproteobacteria; order Rickettsiales; family UBA3002; genus QFOX01. The sequence goes on along the minus strand of CAZUOS010000001.1, from coordinate 16,574 downwards.
GATCAGACTCCTCCTCCGGATCTGACGGGGGTCAACCAGGCAATCGCCGTTTATGACCGCGACGCCCACGGCCACTACATCGTCGACGGCTGCAGGGTCAAGCCCCTGGGCAAAAAGGCAGGCGCCCAGCATTTCGCGATTGGCGAAGGCACAGCGAACATCATGGGTTTCAAATTCACCCGTGAGCACGCCCTCCGGCACATCGAAGACGAAGAGCCGGATCTTGAACAGGTCGTCGCGGAGGTCCATACCCTGGGGGCCAGTCCGTCCACGATGACGCTCAACCATTTCCCTTTGGCGTCCGTCGTTACACTGATCATCGAAAAAGAAACGACGGAAACGGTCACGAAGGGTGTCTCCGGTAGCCAGGACAATCTGTCGAATAACTCAGTCCTGTCCCTGGTTGAAGTGAAACAGGGGGCTGTGGTCTATAACCTGAATTCGGACTACCTGCTGACAGCTGACAACGTCGATTGGTCGCCAGTCGGCGCAGAGCCCCTCCAGGGATCGAGCTACACGGTCAAGTATCGGTATCTGGATGAAGTTAATCCGTCGGGTACGACGAACAAGACCGTGACGGCAACCGGCGGCCGCAACGGCGGCCAGGCGCTGATCACCTATACCTACAAGCTGCCGCGGGTCGACATACTGGGACTGAACCGCCGCGGCATGGCCGTGTATATCAAGGGCATTCCCGACGAAGTCGATCCGCGGCCGCCGATCGCGCCGTGGAACGTACTTGCACTGTGTGAAATCCGAAACGACTGGATGAATACTCCGGACGTCGAGAACAACGGCGTCCGGGCGTATCCTTTCAAAGATATCGATCGGATGTATCGCCGTATGATCGATATGCTGGATCTGATCGCTCTCGAGCGGCTCAAGTCCGATATCGATAGCCGGGAACCGGTTGCCAAGAAGGGTGTCTTCGTCGATCCGTTAATCAATGATTTCTATCGGGACGAGGGGGAAACCCAGACCCTGGCCGTCTTCGACGGCGTCATGACGCTGGCGATCGATCCGACAGTCAAGCGGGCTCCGATGACCGGTAACGTCATGCTGGACTACACGGAGGAAATCATCGTACGGCAGACCCTGGCAACGGGCTGCATGGAGATAAACCCGTACGATAACTTTACGCCTCCGCCGGCCCAGCTGGAAATCGATCCTCCAACGGATTTCTGGACAGAGAAATCAACGATCTATTTGTCCGATATTACCCGCCGGTTCGTGCAGACGATATCCATTCCTGGCTGGCAGAACTTCGGACAGAACCAGAACCACGTTTCCGGTGGCAGCAGTTCTACTACGGTCACCGAAGAAGAAATCGTGGATGAGAAGGTCCAGAAGCTCGAGTTCCTCCGCCAGATCGATATTGATTTCCGAATTGAGGATTTCGGTCCGGGGGAAATCCTGGATGTTCTAGAATTTGATGGCATTGACGTCAAGCCACCGGGGACGATCACGGCGAACGGGTCGGGCGTCATCACTGGCACCTTTACCATTCCCGAGGACGTCGCCGCGGGAACGAAGATCGTGTATGCCGAAGGTCTTGGCGGGTCGAAAGCCCGGACCCGTTTCACGGGGCAGGGCCGACTGATCACCGAAACCATCCAGCGCACGACGACGATCACAGTCCTCCGGGTCTTCGATCGTGGCAACGATGGGAACCGCGACCCGCTGGCCCAGACTTTCTCAGTCGAAGAACCCCGTTATATCACGGGCATCGACGTAAAGTTCTGCGCCAAGGGAGATCCGACGAAACCCGTCGACGTGGAAATCGTGACTGTCGAAAACGGTATTCCGACTCGCGACGTCTGGGCTCAGACCCGCGTCAGGATGAATACCGTCGTTCTGAACGAATGGCACGAAGTCACATTCCGGGCTCCGGTTTTCCTGCCAAGCGACCGGCAGTTCGCTTTCGTCTTCCAGACGGAAGATCCTCTGCACGCCTTGTCGATCGCGACCCTGGGGGCATTCGATGCCGTGAACCAGAAATGGGTTTCGGCTCAGCCTTACACGGTTGGCGTTCTCCTTTCGTCATCGAACGCCAGGACCTGGACCCCGCACCAGAAGTCGGATCTGACTTTCCGGATACGGGCTGCGGTCTTCGCTCCGACGACCAAGACGGTGAACCTGGGAACCCACTCGGTCACGAACTGCTCCGACCTGATGGTTCGCGCTGCCTGCTTCCTGCCGACGGAAGACGCCACGATCGAGTTTGAAATCGAACGGGCGAACGGAACGGTCAAGCGGCTGGCACCTGATCAGGTCTGGCAGCTGAAGTCCTATATTACAGAAGACGTCGTCTTGAGGGCGATCCTCAAGGGGACAGCGAAAGTCAGCCCCGTTCTACTCCGAGGAGTTCTCTTGGTTGCGGGATCTCTCAGGGGGTCGGGGGTCTATGTCACTCGAGCGTTCGATCTGGGCACTGCCGTACGGCTGTCGATGTTCATCAAGCGGATCACTCCCGCGGGATCGACACTGGCTGTCCAGTACGACAAGGTCGATGATAACTGGGACACGATGAACCATCAGTCGACCGTCCCTCTAAACGAAGGCTGGAGTGAGAGTGAATATCGCCGTAATCCGCTGACGGGTGTTCAGACCCGACTGAAGATCACATTGACTGGTACTCCGGCGGCTCGACCGTTCCTTACGGATATGCGAGCTGTCTCGATCTGAGGTGAGAGATGCCCACTTTTGATATTACGGCGAACCGCAGCTATCCTCTGCCGCACGCCAATAACGACCTGGAACTCGACGTCGATCGGTTGCGGAGTGCACTCTCCGCAATCGATACCGATATCGCGACGGTCCTGTCCGGGCTGGCGACGAAGGCGAATGCCTCCCATACCCATGTCATATCGGACGTCAGTGGCCTCCAGACAGCGCTGGATCTGAAACTGGCAGCGAGTTCGGTATCGGGCGCCGCAGCGAACCTTCTCGACGACCCGTCGGTGTCCGCGATGCGAGACACCCTCGGCCTCGGCGATGCGGCGACGAAGGGGACCGGCACCAGCGGCGCCAAGATCCCGATGCTGGACGGGTCCAATACGTGGTCGCTGACCCAGATTTTCGGATCAGGCAGCGGCGCATCGCTTCATTATATCGACGGTGGCCCGGGATCGAACCGGACACTGGCTTTCCGGTCCGCTGGTAATAACCGCTTCGGTCTGGGCCTGACGGCAACAGGGGAAAGCGGGAACAACAGCGGTTCCGATTTCTACGTCCGGCGATACAGCGACGCCGGCGCCCTTCTCGATACACCAATCTCTATCGATCGAACTTCGGGCGAAGTCACGATCAACCATCTGTCTTCCGTCGACGTCTCTATAACAGGCGGAGATATTTTCGGCGTCGGAAATTTCGTCTTCAACCACAGCGTTGGTATCCAGACAATCCGGGGTTTCGACGATACAGCCGTAACTCCGGGTATGCAGGCGCACGGCGGGTCACCGGTCAATTCGACTCTGGGTCTGTTCAACTGGGGTTCGGTCGACGCCTTCGGCTTGATCATGTCCCGAGCCCGAGGCGGATCGATCGGGAACCCGTCTTCGATCAACGGCGGTGACCTGCTGGGATCGATCACCTTCGCAGGATCGGACGGCCAGTCCTTCCGCCGCAGTTCGATGATTTCCGCGGAAGCAGACGCCGCCCCTGGGAGCGGAAGGGTCCAGGGTCGTCTTCGGTTCTACGTGATGGACAACACAGGGTCTTTCAACGAACTACTCCGGCTGAATGGCAAGAACAATATCAAACTCCTCGGCGGCATCACAGAGACTTTCCTCCGGTCGAACGCTGCCAGCGGGAGTTCTATCCAACCTACCAGTGCCGTCAGTACTGTCGTTTATGACCGGGTGTCGACCAGCGCAGCTCTTACTCTCCGCCTGCCGACGACCGATGTCGAAAACGGTCAGAAGATGAAATTCTTCACTAGGTCGGCGATTACGGCCCTGACGACGACTGTCGAAGGCGGCGCGGGAGCGGACGTCTTTGGGGCGCCATCATCGATGGGTGCCGGCGAAGCCGTAGACTTCATTTATTATAGTTCCGGCCCGTACTGGATCGCCGGCAAGTAAGGGAATTGGGATCATGCTTCTGGGAACGATGAAACTTCCGAACGGCACTGTGATGATCAACGTCGACGGGACTGAATACGAGTCCGACAAGATCCCGCACTCGCTTCTGAGTGTCGAGAACGTCGAATGGATCACCAAGGCTAATCCGGAAGCCGCGGCACACATGCCTGATATTGCCTTGATCAAGGCGGCTCAGGGAAAGCCTAACTGACACGCCCCGCCAGCGTGAAAACACGAAGCTGTAGCGGCGGGCTGCTGCAGCACCTTTCCTCAAATTAAGGATGACCACAATGCCACTTGACTTCCTGCACGGCATCGAGGTGATTGAGGTCTCGGATGGCATTCGTCCGATCCAGACGATCAAATCCTCGGTGATCGGTCTGATCGGCACCGCCCCCGATGCCGACGCCAATATCTTTCCGCTCGACACTCCGGTCTTGATCACCGGCGATCCGAGGAAGGCAGCTTCACTCGGTGCAGCTGGTACGCTCAAGGATGCGATCGACGATATCTTCGACCAGATCGGTGCCGCGGTCGTCGTTGTCCGAGTCGCAGAAGGTGCGTCAGCCCCTGAGTCGATTTCCAATATCATCGGCGACGTTACCCTGGCGAAAGGCGTCCATGCTTTCCGCGGCGCGAAGGGAGCCCTGGGGGTCACGCCCAGGATCTTGATCGCCCCCGGGTTCACCGGACAGCGGACGACGAATGGTGTCCTGACGATCGCCGTTCAGGGCGGCGGATCTGGTTACACGTCAGCCCCGGAAGTCCAGATCACGGGCGGTGGCGCCAACGCCAAGGGCGCCAGGGCCACGGCGACGGTTGTGGCTGGGGCAGTCACGGCAATCACCGTGACCAATAACGGCACAGGCTATACAGAGGACCCGACAGTCACCTTGGTGGGTGGCGGCGGATCTGCTGCCCAGGTCGGGGCGATCACCCGCGGCTCGGCCCGTGACGCGGTCGTCGCGGAACTTATGGGGATTGCCAACCAGCTGCGGTCAGTCATCATCGCCGACGGTCCGAACACGACGAACACCGATGCCGTCACGTATGCCGGCGACTGGGGTTCGGATCGTGTCTATATCGTCGACCCGAATGTCCTTGTCTGGGATACGGTCAACGACGTCAATATCGTCAGGCCACTGTCGGCCAGGGCGGCTGGCGTCATCGCTCGCATGGACAAGGAAAAGGGCTTCTGGTGGTCGCCATCGAACCAGGAAATCTTCGGGATTACTGGCGTGGCCCGGGCGATCGGGTTCGGTATGTCGGATGTGAATTCCGACAGCAACTACCTGAACGAAAACAAGGTGACGACGGTTATCCGCCACAACGGCTTCCGCCTCTGGGGGAACCGGACGACGGCTTCCGATCCGCTGTGGGCGTTCCTGTCCGTCCGCCGTACGGCTGATATGATCTACGAGAGCGTCGAGGCAGCGTTCCTCTGGGCGCTTGATCGGCCGCTGACCAAGAACAACATTCTCGAAATCCCCGAGAGTGTGAATGCCTATCTCCGCCACTTGAAAGCCCTGGGGGCGATCATCGGCGGAGAGTCGTGGATCGATCCGACGCTCAACACGCCGGCGGTCCTGATGGCCGGTCAGCTCTATGTCGACTTCGACATTGAGCCGCCCGCACCCCTCGAACGACTCACGTTCCGGGCGCACCGTAATGTCGAGTACTACGAGGAACTGATCGACGAAGTCGTCCGCGAACTCGCCGCGTCGGCCTGATCGATTACCTGAACTGTACCGGCGCAGATCCACCGGGAACCGAAGGGGGCGCCTTCCAGGGCGTCCCCATCCTATCGTTCTAGGAGAACGCGACTATGTTGAGCAATATCATGCGGAACTTCGTCGTCTGGCTTGACGGTGAAGGGAAGCTCGGATCAGGCGACACCTGCAAGATCCCCGAACTTAGGCTCCGCCTGGAGGAATACCGGGGCGGCGGAATGGACATTCCGCTCGAGGTCGAACTGGGGATGGAAAAACTCGAAAGCGAGTTTACCCTTAATGGCGTCGATCCTCAGATCTTCAAGCTTTTCGGCCTTGCCCCTGGGGTGAACAAGGCCTATACCATCCGCGGCCATTTGGCCGGCGAAGACGGGGCGACCCGGGCCGTCGTCGTGAATATGCGGGCTCGTATCAAGAGCATCGTAGCGGATACCTGGGAAGCTGGCGCCAAGACTCGAATGACCGTGGGTCTGGCGGTCGATTACATGAAGATGAAGCATGCGGCCGACGTCCTTCTGGAAGTGGATCCGACGAACGGCGTCCGTGTCATCAACGGTGTCGACCAGTTGCAGGAGCAGCGCCTGAACCTCGGTCTCTAAGAGGACCTTGAATGAAAACGATCAAACTGACCGACCCCGTCACGGTTGACGGGGTCGTGTACGACTCGCTGACCATGCGGAAGCCGAAAGGCCGAGACCTGGGGAAGTTACCTCTCAATGCGGAAGAGATGGGTGACTTGTTTCCGTTCATGGCTTCAATCTGTGACGTCGAACCGATTGTCATCGACGCCCTGGGCGCCGACGACCTGACTGAACTGTTCGCCGAGGCAAAACCTTTTTTGCCAACGGACCGCACGGCCAAAGCCCCTTAAGGTGGCGGGAAATATGCATCGAGCTGGCCAGGTCTTTGTACTGGCCGCCCTCCCAGATCGCTGAACTGGACTGGGAAGAAATCGTTGCATGGCACGAGGCGGCACTAAAGATTGACAATGAGAGGTCCTGATGGACTTTCCTGTTCAGATCATCCTTCAGATGGTCAATCGTATTTCCGGTCCCGCTCGCGACGTAGCAAGGTCGATGAGCGGGATCGCGAACAGTGCGAAGACGATCACGAAGGAAACCGACAAAGCGACGGCTTCTGCAAAGAGACTGAAAGCGGCGTTCGACCAGGTTGGCTCCGGGGCGGCGAAAGTCACCCGCGGGGTCATTGGGCTGACCGCCAAGTTCGCAGTCTTGAAAGCAGCGGCCGCCGCTATTGCTGTACCCTTCGTCAAGACAGGCATGCAGTTCGAAGGGTTCGCCGCCCAGATCGAAAAGAAACTCGGACCCCAGCGGGCCAAGCAGGCCGCGGATGCCATGATGGATCTGGCGGCATGGTCCACGAAGTTCGGCGTACAAGATTTCATGAACGCCTTCCTCGAAGGCACCAAGCGTGGGATCGTCTTCAATACGAAGCAGATGAAGATCATGGCCGATACGGCCGCCGCGACGGGAATGAACGTCGCGGAAATCTCCCACATGCTGGGCCAGGGCGCAGCTGGCGCCGCCAGGGCTTTGAAGGAATACAACATCCTCGTCGACCAGAACAAGAAGAAAGGGACGACGACTTTCAGCTGGCTCGATGACAAGGGGAAATGGCAGAAGCAGACTGTCAAGACCCGGGACCAGGCTAAGATCATCACGACGCTTCTGTCTGTCCTGGAAGCCAAGTTCAGCGGCACCGAGGAACGCCTCGGCGGAACAATGGAAGGCATGCTGGACAATATCGGCGACTGGGCCGAAATGTTCCGCAAGAAGGTCGGCGACGCCGGCCTGTATGCCTATATCAAGCAGCAGTTTGGCGGGTTCACGGACTGGCTTGAACAGAAAGTCGCTGACGGGTCCATGGACCGGTGGGCCAGCGAGACGTCCCAGACGATCATCGATCTTCTGAGAGCCGGCAAGGAACTGGCTATCGCTCTCCCGGATATGGCCCGAGCTATATCCGATATGGTCGGCCCACTGAAAGAACTCGATCCGTCGACGATGTTCAAACTCGGCGCGGCCCTCTGGTTCCTGCCGGACGCTTTCCGGATCGCGACGGGCCTGGCGGAAATCGGCGGTGCCCTGGGGACCATCGTTCTAGTGACCAAAGGCGGCGCCCTGACGGAAGCCGCGGCAGCAATCGGCGGCCTGTCATCGATTGCCGTTCCCCTCCTGATCGCCGGCGGCGCAATTGCCTTTGTCGCTTATAACCTGGACGTCTTCCAGAAAGCCCTCGACGATTTCAAGATGTCGAAGGGGTTGAAATCCTTCCAGGACGAATGGGCACTGTGGACTCAGTCGATCAAGAAATCCTGGGTCGAAGCCGGCCTGGGCGATCTGACGATGTCGATGCCCAGTATGGATCTGTTCGAAAATACGAAAAAAGAACTCGACATGATCCGTAAGCTGGTTGGCGGGACCGAGGCACAGGGTCCGCTCCGCCCAGGGGAGATCCGCAGCGGGTCGCTATCCCTCGGCGCCAAACTGGGACAGGGTCTCCAGTGGGTCGCGGATATGTTGAAGTCGATCCGGGAACTCTGGAATAGCGACTGGAAACTCATTGACTTGTCTTTCGGTGGTAACCTGGCGTCGATCGCCGATATGCTCCAGAGTATCAAGAACATCTGGAACAGTGAGTGGAAACCGAAGAGCCTGAACTTCAATCTGTTCGGAACACCGAAGACGATCGACGACCTGCCGAACAAGCTCAATGTCGTTCCCCCGGGGACAAAGGACGATGTCCCTTTGACCCCGGCGAACCCGGAAGGAAAGGGTGACCGCCTTGGCCTTCGCCAGATGGGTGGCGGCGTATCAGTCGTCATGAACGTTCAGGGGGCTGACGAAGCTGCCTTCCGCCGCTATGCGAACATGATCGCTTCCACGGTCAAGAACGCCCAGCGGACGTCCCTCAACGATGGTTATGTTCCTCAGTCGGTGTAATCATGACAGAAGCTTATGGACAGGTCGTCGAAGTTGGTCCCGTGAAAGTCGACACAGGCTCCCCCTGGATCGACGTCGCGGGGGCTGGTCTCCTCATTGCCCTTGTCATCATCCTGATGGCGAAATTCAAGAGCCGCTGACATGCTGATGCAACTCGGACCATTCCAGTTCCGGACCCTGGCGCCGGCACCCCATACCCTATCGCGGTCGTTCGAATACCGGTGGCAGCCCGTCGAACGGGTCAGCCGCCGGCCGGCGATGCAATACATGGGACCAGGCGTCGAAAGCCTAGATATCGCCGTCACGATGTATCCGCACGTCACTGGCGGCATGCGGGAACTCGAAGGGATGCGGCGGGCCGGCCAGATGGGGACACCCTATCGGCTGGTCACGGCCGCGGGTTTCCATTTCGGGCTCTGGTGCATCACGTCCGTCAGCGATGAGCAGACGTATCTCGATCGCAAAGGGAACCCGCGGAAAGTCGACTTCACTTTATCGATCAAGGCCTATGGCGGCGACGCTTTCGGCCTTGGTTCTTTCCTGTTCTGAGGTGACGCCATGGGCGAACGGACCTATCTGACCAGCCAGGGCGAAATGCTCGACTGGATCGCCTGGAAAGTTTACGGTTATTCGACGGGATCGACCGAGGCCATCCTCGAACGAAACCGCCACATCGCTCTGTCAGACCAGCCGGAAATCCTTCCAGCGGGTCTGACAATTATTCTGCCGCAACTCAAACGCCCCCTGGCAGCAAAGACCGTTCGTCTTTGGGATTGATTTTTTATGACCCCCAGCTTCAGCATTTCCATCGGCGGCACCGACGTCACGGGCAATCTGAACGATCGCCTCGTGTCGCTGATCGTGACAGATGCCGAAGGCAAGCAGTCGGACACAGTCGAGATCCAGCTCGACGATCGGAATGGCGAAATTGCTATTCCGAAGAAGGGCGCCCTTATGTCCGTGGCCATGGGGTATCGGGAAACCGGTCTTCAGCCCATGGGCATGTTCACCGTCGACGAAGTCGAAGCGACAGGTTATCCGATGACGCTGACGATCCGCGGCAAGGCTGCGGATATGCGGGAGGATCTGAAGAAACCTCGGACTGGATACTGGGACAAGAAAACCCTCCAGGATATCATGAACGACATTGCTGGCCGGAACGGCCTGTCCGGGGCTTCCGTTTCCCAGTCTCTCGCTTCGTTTATATACGAATATCTCCCCCAGACTGAAGAAAGCGATCTTCATTTCATCACCCGCCTGGCCCGCAAGCATGACGCTGTGGCCAAGCCGGCGAATGGCAAACTCCTGTTCACGAAGAAAGGAGAAGCCCAGTCGGCGTCCGGCCAGTCGATGGGTGCCGCGGTCGTCACCAAGGACAAGGTGATCGACTATTCTTGCCAGATGCGGGACCGGCCGGCGGTCAAGAAAGTCCTCTCGACGTACTGGGACCAGAAGAAAGCCGAACGGGTCATCGTCGAGAAAGAAGGGGACAGCGACGTCGGCCCGGACTACGAAATGCTGCACGCCCAGGCCAACGAAGATGAAGCTGGGGCTGACGCCCAGAGCACGATCGACGCCCAGGCGAGAGACCAGGGGTCGTTATCTATTTCAATCGTCGGCAATCCATCGATCGGCGCGGAGATGACCCTGGCTGTGATTGGGGTCCGCAGCGGCGTCGATGGCGCCTGGCGGGTCAAGTCGGCCCAGCATCAACTGGATGGGAGGGGGTACACGACGATCATCGACGCCGAATATCCGGGCGCCGCCGGCAAGGCCGCAGCTGACCAAGCCACAGGTGGGGACGGAACATCGACGGGCGATATCCCCGGTGGCACTGGCGGAGACAGTGTCCCCCCGACGGACCTTGACTTTGGTGGTTACGGAGTGCCCGAACTATGACTGATGAACCAACCTCGTATGCGACCCGAGTCGAACAGCGACTCTGGACCGTCGTGACAGGTCTCGCCATCTTCTTCGGAGGATGGTGGCTCCAGAACCAATATACTATGACTCTGAAAATTCAGGAGCAGCTCGCTACCTACGTTCAGTTCGCCGACGATCGGTATGTCCAGAAGGACTACTTGCGAACGGTGACGGACCGGCTCGATCGCATCGAGTCGAAGATTGACGATATCAGCAACAAAAACGAAAAGAGGCTAACGCCGTTATACGACGATCGCCAAGACAGGAGAATACCAAGAGGATGAGGATCGCTATCGCCGCTGCTTTTTTGTTCCTCGGTTTCTGTCCTCCGAGCGCCCAGGCTCACGACTGGTACTCGCAGAAGGTCGATCCCGTGCACAAGAAAGGCTGCTGCGGTGGTAGCGATTGCGCTGTCCTCCCTATCGACACTCCGGGGGTTTTATCCGTTGAGAAAGATGGATACCGGGTTCGCCTGACTCTCGAACAGGCGCAGAAGATCAATCCTTATCGAATTCAAGCATTCGATCATCTGATCCCCTGGGACCGGGTTCAACCGTCCGAAGATCTGAATTACCATATCTGTATCCTGGCGAAGGATTACGATGTCGGTTGGAGAGATCCACGTGACGGCACATATTGTTTCTTTGAACCCCCGGGCGTATAGGTGATTTCATGAAAGAATTTTTTGCGGAAGTCCGCCGGCAATTCGGACCACTGAACCAGACGCAAGTCGACGGGTTCAATCTTCTTGTGCCGGCCATTCGGAAGATCCCCCTTCGTCACGCCGCCTATATCCTGGCGACCGTCTGGCACGAAGTCGATCGGACAATGAAGCCGATCGAGGAATACGGCAAAGGCCGCGGGAAGGAATACGGCAAGCCCGCGGGTCCGTATCGGAAGATCTATTACGGCCGCGGCCTGGTCCAGCTGACCTGGCTGGAAAACTACATGCGGGCTGACAAGCGGCTCAAAGAACTCGGGCTCATGGACAAGTCCCTGGATCTGGTGAAGATGCCGGACCTGGCGCTGAACCCAACGCTAGCCGTTCACATCTGTGTCCTGGGTATGACCGAAGGCTGGTTCACCAAGAAGAAACTTTCGGATTACGCGACCTACAAGGGCATGCGATATGTCGTGAACGGCCAGGACGATGCGGACCTGATCGCCGGGTACGCTGAAAAGTTCGAAAAGGCTCTGGCGCTTCTGGATGACGAACCAGTCCTCCCGAAGCCCGAACCTGTCCCGGTCCCGGTCCCTGTCGAAAAGAAACGGGTGACGAACGGCGTGGCTGCGGCCATCGCGGCGATCATCGCCGCTTTCATCGCCGTTGTCGTTGCCATGATCAAAGGAGGTTTCTCGCCATGAATATTCTGAAAAGGATCTGGGCTCGCCTCGAAGGCTGGCGGACGATCGTCATCAACTTGGCTATGGCGATCGGGTTCGCCCTGGCCGAAGTCATGGCTTACATGGCCGTCGTCGACTGGCGCGAGTTCATCGATCCCATCTACGCCCCCTGGGTGGTCGTCGGCATCAACGTCCTCAATATCATCCTGAGGCACATCACCACGAAACCGGCGCCGACCAAGCAGATCAAAGGGAAACTCCTGGGGAAGTTCAAGTCATGAACGAAACCTGGATCGACGAGCCCCGGACCATGCTCTGGGATCTGTGGAACGTTATGGGCTGGCCCTCCTGGCTTCGGCGGGTCTATGTCCTGTCATTCCCCCTGTCCCTGCTGTGCAGGCTGTGCCTGGCGGCGTTTCTGGTCCTGGGGGTTATAATCCCCCTGGTCCTGGCCGAAACCCTGTGGCGGGCCTGGTTACAGCCCGCCTGGCAGGGGGAAAGGGGTTATGAGGGCTGGCCCGTCAGTGTCCGCAGGGGCTATGTCCTGATCTTCCCCATTGCCGGGCCAATCCACCTGATCCTGCTCCTGGCCTTCCTGCTGGCCCTGGGCGCGATCCTGGGGGTCAGGGATTGGCTCTGGCCAGAGATCCTGAAGCCGATCTGGACAGGGGTCCTCCCGGAACACGAAGGCGAGGAGTATTTCGAATGATCATCCTCCGGACAATCATCGGCTGGTTCTTCAAGGGCGGCCTCTCGAGGATACTCGACACGATCGATAAGACGACCGACGCCGGGGTCGAACGGGAGAAAGCCCGCCTGGAAGCCATCCAGGGGTATGCCAGGGCTCAGGTCGATATGATGAACGGACCCGGCCGCTGGCTGATGCTCCTGTTCGTCATCCCGCTTGGTTTCTGGTTCACGATGGCCTGCGCCCATGCCGTCTTCTGGTGCGATACCTGCATGGCGCCTCAGGTCTGGAAAATCGGGGACCTTCCGCCGCCCCTCGATGAGTGGTCCGGTTGGATCATTACCGCTCTGTTCGGTTATGGCGCCGCATTGGGCGTGGCGAACAAACTGAAGAGGGAGACACGTTAATGCTAACGATTATTCTGATCATTCTCCTGGTCATGGTCCTCATTGGAGCGATCCCGATCGGGGGAAACGCTCCAATGGTCGGCATGCCGGTCAGCTCACTCCTCGCCGT
>CAZUOS010000001.1:0-3228 GCA_964621415.1 uncultured Azospirillum sp. | reverse complement strand
TCGCCGTTCGATATCATTTCGAACGCTGAAGAGTTTTCTAACCAGTGGCACAGCGTATTGATCATGTAACGGCGGCCCGAGTGGTCGCCTTTTTTGTGGTTCCAGGCGCGGATGTAATGCGGCAGCCGGCCGCGATCCATCGCAACGGATATTTCGCCGTCCTCCTGGATGAATTCACACCAGGCGTACGACGGCACCTTCGTCGATGACGAAGCGACTGTCTGGCGCCGGCCCAGCAAGACATAGACCATCGACCAGAACGAATATCGGTGGACTGACTTTTCGTAGTGCTGCCACATGTGGGCAATGACCTGGCTATGGTTCTGGCACAAAGCCCTTGGGTGCTTCATGATCCCACGACCTCTTCCGTTCCAGCCCAGACGAATTCCTCCAGGGGGAAGTGGTCGCGGCAGCCGCAGCAGAAGGTGCCCGAATAGAACTTCGGATCGCGGGCATAGGTCTCGGCGATCGATCGGCTCATACGGGTCAGCGTGCCACACTTCTTATGGACATAGCTGTCTCGGACCGGCCGGATGAAGCCCTTTGCCCGTTCTTCTTCGGCAAGGACAACATAGTCCTTCTGCTGGCCCGTCTTGGGATCGATTTCCTTATGCCCCGGATAAATCTGGGTGCCGTCTGCTAGAGTCTTTCTAGGTTCGTCAGCCATGGGCCTGTTTCCTTAACATGTAGCCTGGGAAGATCTGCTTGCAGCCGGGGTCGCTGTCCAGGGACACGACGAACCCGCCATCGTACCAGCCGCACACAGTGCCGCGGAACCGATAGGCCGGCGGAGATCCATCCGGCCGATCGCAACGTTCGACTTTGTCCCCGATCTGGAAGATCAGGTCGGGGACCGCATTCATCTGGGCCACGAACGCCTTGGCGAATTCTTCCGCCTGACCCAGTACGGCCTTGTGGGCCACGAAGGTGTCTTCGTCGGCGAAGAGTTTCGTGGCGTCGAACAGAGCCAGGTTCAGCTGGTTCGGTCCGTTATCCACAGCGATGATCTGCTGGGCGTACTTCGGTTTTTGAAACGTGATCAGTCGGATCATTCGTCAGTCCACTTCAAGCACACGGGATCTTCTTCGTCGGGGTCCACCACGTAGCGGAAATTCGGACCCGTCTCAGTGTCCTGGAGGGGGATCAGCCCCGGCGACCCGCAGCAGCCGCAACCCCAGATGACAATCTTATGTTTGCGAGTCAGTTCCTCCAGATCCTTCAGGAATGCGGAGGAAGCCGTACGCGAGAGCACCGAACCTTGTGTCATTGTCTGTCTTGCCTTTTTCAAAGATTACAGTCGATCCGTCGATGCACAGCATCGGGTGCCCCTCCGGAATGAAGTCATACCATTCGCCCGGATAGAGCCAGTGGTTTTCATCCCACCGCTGGCAGCCCAGGAGCCGCAACTCATTCTCCGTCATTTTCGGCAGCGCCGACAGATCCGCGGGGATCGGCGGCACAGATTGCCCGTCGATCCGGTCGAATTGCGGCTGGTAAACCTCGAGCTTTTCTCCAGGTTCCAGCCCGATCGCTTCCCGCAACTGCTCGCCGGCGTTGGGGTCATTCAGGTTGATTATCTTTATCATAGCCAAAGGTATCCTCTGCAATTATGGGTCCAAATGCAAAGCTGATATCTTCCCCCAGGGGTTCGCCGAAAAACCCCTGGAAGACTTTCTGTTTCCTTTTCGGGTCGTTGTCGAAAGTGATCGTCAAGGACTCACCGTTGTTCTTGATTAAGATCATCTCCGTCTTTCCATCCTCCTCAGGCTTCCACACTACACGGCACCACGTGACGTTCATTTCATGATCCTTTCTGCCTTCTGGGAATATTGCTTCGACTCGGCGATCAGGCGATAAGCCTCGGCCATCTCGCCCCGCTTCTCCGCTTCGGCGCTCAGGTTCAGGCAGGTCTCCGCCGCCCGGAGGAACGCCTGGACGAAGATATTAGTCGTCGCCATGGGCTTCCCTCGTATGTCCACACACTGAACAATCTCCCTGGTGGATCGTACTGGGATGGTATTGGTGCGGGACGACGCCTGGACCTTTCCACAAGACCCGCAGCGGAAAGAAGTGCGTGAACGCCTGGGGGCGGACTTTCTGGGTCTGGCTGATCACGAAGCCGTCGAAATCCCCCGGGAGGACGCCGCCATTCGCCTGCCAGATCCCTCGTTCCGTATGCCCCTCCTTCGTGACCAGGATGAAGACCCCCGGCGCCGGCACAAATTCTTCCAGGGGTTTCCAAGTCGTGTCGATAGCCCGCTCTGCTAAAGCAATGATCCGATCAACGTCGGCGTTGTAAGTGAAGACCGAAGCCAGCCGCTTGGCGCGGGCGTCTTTGATCCGGTCGATAAACGCGCGTTCAGTTTCCATCGTAATTCAGCCTTTCCAGTTCGGCAACGATCAGGGCGCCGGCCTTGACCAGGTTGCGCTGCGGGGTCGTCGGCTTCCACCAGATCTGGGACCAAGGCCAGATGGGGATATACAGCTCCGGTACCGGTCCCTTGCGGAACAGTTCCGGCGGACCCGCGGCATAGCAGGCTGCAGCCAGAGCCAGCTGACCCCGCGGGTATTCCTGGATGTCTCGTTCCGGGCTGAACCCCTCCACGAAGATCTGGCGGTTTCGTTCCGTGATGATTTCTTTGATGATGTCGCTCATTTGATCGAAAAATCCTTGTTCAATCGGTTGTCCAGTGTAATGTTCGCTTCCCGGGCGATTTCATCGATCTGCCGCATGATATCCTTATGGCTGCGGCCGTACATGACGGACACATAGATCGGAATGCCTGCAGACGACAGATCGAAGTCATGGCCCATCTTGTCTTTCAGGGCACGGGTCGCCCCGTCCGGTACGCCGATGAGGAGGAATTTCTTTCCGTCCTTCGTATCGGATACCATGAAGACCGGGCGGTCATCCAGACTCTTTGCCATCTTTCTTCTCCTCGTTGATCTTGTTCAGTTGTTCCACCAGAAGGGTGTTCTGGGCGCCGGCCTTTTCCAGGTCCAGCCGCAGAAGCCGGATTTCCAGCTGGGCCGATCGCAGCTGGGCCTGGAGGAATTCGTTCTTCGCCTCGACGAAAGCGATCTGCTTGTTTGCCGTTTCCCGGATCGCCCCTGCCAGATCCGCGACGACGTTCGTAGCATTGTCAATCATGTATCGTACTCCTGTTGATCCAATCGCTGAATTTCTCATGAACCTGGTCGATCGAAATCGGCCGGTAGTTCAGGCTC